>CANKTT010000039.1 GCA_947486505.1 Actinomycetota bacterium
CAAACTCAAGCGTTACTAGCCCGCTGGAAAGCCGCAACGCAGTTTCGACACTGTCGGTAAGTCGGCGTACCGCATCTGGCTTAACTGCCAATCGATCTACAACGACCTCGATGGTGTGCTTTTCTTGTTTTTTTAACTTAGGTGGTTCTTCGAGTGGATAGACCACCCCGTCGATTCGAGCTCGTGCAAAACCTTGTGTCTGAAGACTTCGGAAGAGCTCAGCATATTCACCTTTTCGTTCCCGAATGACAGGAGCTAAAAGTTGAAATCTAGTACCCTCCTTGATTTCAAGGATTCGGTCCACAATTTGTTGCGGCGATTGCCGCGCAATCGGACGGCCACAATCTGGGCAGTGTGGTCTACCAGCGCGAGCGAATAGCAGGCGAAGATAATCGTAAACCTCAGTAATCGTTCCTACGGTTGAACGCGGATTGCGATTAGTGGATTTTTGATCGATGGAAACGGCCGGCGACAAACCCTCGATAAAGTCCACATCGGGTTTGTCCATTTGGCCAAGGAACTGGCGAGCATATGCGGAAAGTGACTCCACATACCTACGCTGACCTTCAGCGAAGATGGTGTCAAAAGCTAGCGACGATTTTCCAGACCCTGACAGACCAGTAAAAACAATCAGAGAATCTCTTGGTAGATCAATGTTTACGTCTTTGAGGTTGTGCTCGCGAGCGCCTCTAACGATTAATTGATCAACCACATCCCTATGTTAGTTGTCACGATCCTTTGGTGCATCAGTGATGCGACCTGCGTGCGCATGGGCCGTCGGGTCCTTTCGGGTCTTTCGGAAACTTGCCACTGTCGCAATCGTCAGAATTGCTGCAATCACAATCAAAGATACCGAGGTCGGGATCTTAGGGATTGATTCATTTACTTCATGACCGTAGAGCAAAATCAACTTCAAGCCGATGAATACCAGAATCGCAGATAAGCCAAGTGACAAATAGACCAACTTGTCGAGGAGGCCCTTTAGCAAGAAGTACAAAGCTCGTAGTCCGAGAAGTGCAAAGGCATTGGCCGAGAAAACTAAAAACGGCTCTTGCGTTACGCCAAAAGTCGCAGGAATCGAATCTAGAGCGAAGAGCAGATCAGTTGCACCAATCGCAATCATCACCAGCAGCATTGGAGTCCCCAATCGCTTACCGGCAACTTCTACTGTCAACTTAGTGCCGTGATAATCATCAGTGAATGGAATCACCTTACGAATACCTCGCACTAAAGCGTTCTCGCTGGGATCTGGGTCTTCATCCCAGTGTTTAAACAAGCCGTAGCCGGTATAAATCAGAATTGCCCCAAAGATTACGAAGGTGAATGCAAACGCTTCAAGCGCGGCAGCACCCACGGCAATAAAGATGCCCCGGAAAATCAACGCTAGAAGAACGCCAACCAATAACACTCGCTGGTGGTAGATGCTTGGTACTGCGAACTGCGTCAGAATAATTATGAAGACGAATAAGTTATCTACCGAAAGTGATTTCTCAACTAAGTACGCTGCAAAATACTCAGTGCCAAAGGTTGCTCCGTAGCTAGACCAAACCCAAACACCAAAGGCCACTGCAATACCTATGTAAAAGATTGACCAAGCAGCTGCTTCTTTGAACATTACGTCGTGAGGTTTGCGACTGACCGTTACAAAATCGAGAACAATCAATCCGAAAATTCCCAAAATCAGAGCGGCCCATAACCCTTGACTTACGTCCATTTCAATTCCTTAGTTTGATGGATCCTCTGACCCCAGGTGCTCAATTGCCTCACCACGGTGTTCAGTTGATTCTTCGATAGCTTGCGAAATCTCAGACTGTAGAGCCAGTTCTGGTGAACGACGCACTGCAATAAGACTTGTCAACACTGTTACCCCCAAAACTGTGGCGATAAACATCAATGACTGAAGAATTGTTACATGAGGCGGGTGCAAATCCGTGGTGCCTTCCACGGCTTCAAGAAAGAGTTTTATCGCAATGAAACCAAGGATTATCGCTAACCCTCGCGCAAGATAGATGATCTTTGACAATAAGCCATCTAACAAGAAGTACAGCTGCCGCAATCCCATGAGCGCAAAGGCATTTGCCGCAAAAACCAGATAAGGCTCTTTGGTAAGACCAAAGACTGCTGGAATCGAGTCGAGAGCAAAAAGTAGATCTGTGGTACCCACAGCCAGGATCACAACGAACAACGGAGTAATGAATCGCTTTCCGTCAATTTTTACCGTGAACTTGGTTCCGGCGTAACTCCGTGAAGTTGGCAGGTATTTTTCAACCAGCCTAATTAGGGCGTTGCCTTCCGGATCTGGCTCTTCATCATGAGATCGCCAAACCGAAATTGCTGTGTACATAAGGAATGCAGCAAATACATAAAAAGTTGCCGTAAACCTGGAAATGGCTGCTGCGCCTACAACTATGAGAACGCCGCGCAACACAATCGCAATAGCCACACCAATTAGAAGCACTCGGTGTTTTAGCATTTCAGGCACCGCAAAGGATGACATTAAAACGATAAAAACAAATAGATTGTCAACGGAGAGACTGTATTCAGTTATCCAGCCCGCCAAGAACTGTTGCCCGTACTCAGCTCCGAAATAGTTCCAAACAAAGGTTGCGAAGACCAAGGCTGCGATTATGTAGGCAACTACCCAACGAGCGGCTTGCTTGGGTCCAAAAACATGAGGTCTGGCATCAACAACAACAAAATCTAGAATGAAGGCTGCTGCCAAAATTCCTAGTGTGACAATCCAGATCGTGGTGGAAACATTCATTGGTCAACCATAGCGACTCCAGGCAGTTCTAAGCGTGACCAGCCTGCGACATTTGGCGTAATTCCTTTTTTAGTTCATGGATTTCGTCGCGCAACCGCGCGGCCAACTCAAACTGCAATTCACTAGCGGCGGTATGCATTTGCTCAGATAGTTGATCGATCAAATCACCCAAGTCACGCGCAGGAATACTGCGCAAGCTTTCTCTAACCGAAGTAGGAACCCGAACTCCTGACTTCTGATCAGCCATGAACAGTTCAGTGTCATCATCTTCTCTTGTAATCAAGTCAGTGATGTCTGCAATCTTTTTACGAAGCGGCTGTGGATCTAGACCGTGTTTTAAGTTGTAGGCTACTTGCTTTTCCCGCCTGCGATTCGTTTCATCAATCGCTACCCGCATCGAATCTGTGATTTTGTCGGCATACATATGTACTTCACCCGAAACGTTTCGAGCGGCACGGCCAATAGTCTGAATTAAGCTGCGATGACTCCGAAGGAACCCTTCCTTATCTGCATCCAAAATCGCAACTAGGGATACTTCAGGTAAGTCCAAACCTTCACGCAACAAGTTGATTCCAATGAGTACGTCGTATTCACCCAGCCTTAGTTCTCTGAGTAACTCAACTCGACGTAAAGTGTCAACCTCAGAGTGCAGGTAACGTACTCGAATTCCTTGTTCCAGTAAATAGTCCGTTAGGTCTTCTGACATCTTCTTGGTGAGCGTGGTAACTAATACCCGAGTTCCGTTTTCCGCCCGCAATCGGATCTCGTGAATGAGATCATCTATCTGTCCCTTTGTTGGTTTAACGATGATCTCTGGATCAACCAGCCCAGTTGGGCGAATCACCTGCTCGACAACATTATTATTAACGATTCCGAGTTCGAAAGGCCCTGGGGTCGCTGACAGGTAAACCGTTTGCCCTACGCGCTCGAGGAACTCTGGCCACTTCAAGGGCCTGTTGTCCATTGCACTTGGCAAACGGAATCCGTGTTCCACAAGAGTTCGCTTTCGTGATGCATCTCCCTCGTACATCGCGCCAATCTGTGGCACCGTGACGTGACTTTCATCAATGACTAGCAAGAAGTCCTCAGGGAAATAATCCAACAAACAGTTCGGAGCTGAACCTGCCTCCCTACCATCGATATGTCTTGAATAATTCTCGATGCCAGAACAGAACCCTAAATTTTGCATCATCTCAATGTCATAGGACGTGCGCATCTTGATTCGCTGGGCTTCCAGCAACTTCCCTTGACTCTCGAGTTCAGGAATACGGACGGCAACTTCAGCTTCAATCGCAGAAATGGCTTTATTCATTCGTTCCGGCCCAGCTGTGTAGTGGGACGCTGGGAAAATGTAGATCTCGTTGTCATCGGTAAGAATCTCACCAGTAACTGGATGCAAGGACATTAAACGATCAATGTCGTCACCAAACATCTCAATTCGCACTGGGTGTTCTTCATAAACCGGATAGACCTCAATCGTGTCTCCACGAACTCTGAACGTGCCGCGGGTGAATGCAATGTCGTTTCGGTTGTACTGAATATCCACAAGTCGACGCAGTAGCGAATCACGATCTAAACTTTCGCCAACTTTGAGACGAATCATGCGATCCACGTACTCTTGTGGTGTACCAAGGCCATAGATGCACGAAACGCTGGCCACCACAATTACATCTCGTCTAGTTAGCAGACTGTTGGTGGCACTATGGCGGAGTCGTTCAACTTCTTCATTGACTGACGAATCCTTTTCAATGAAGGTATCGCTTTGCGGGATGTATGCCTCAGGTTGGTAATAGTCGTAATACGACACGAAATACTCAACAGCGTTATTTGGCAAAAGCTCACGAAACTCGTTTGCAAGTTGCGCGGCGAGAGTCTTATTTGGCGCCAAAACCAACGTTGGACGCTGCAGTCTCTCAATCAACCAAGCTGTTGTGGCGCTTTTGCCGGTACCAGTAGCACCAAGCAGGACTACATCTTTGTCACCATTAAGAATCCGACGTTCGATTTCCGCGATGGCGGCAGGCTGATCCCCGGCTGGTACGAACTCGCTAATGACCTCAAATGGCGCCACAGTTCGTTGTAAGTCGGTTACTGGGCGCGTCATGCCTCAAGACTACGCCGAAATCTGACGCCACACCTTCGTGACGTTATCCCGCAGTTCCTGAAGTGAATCATTGTTCACTATGACAAAGTCTGCAACCTCAGTTCGCTGGTCATCCGTTGCTTGACTCGCAATCCTCGCCTCAATATCAGGCATCAACAATCCTCGATTAACGAGACGTTCTCTTCGAAGCTCTAGGTCAGCAAACACAATCAGAACTTTGTCGAACTGATCTTGCAATTCTTTTTCAACTAACAAAGGGGTGTCATAAACCACAACAGCATTCTCCGGAAGCGACTCTCGGATCTGAGTAACTCGGGCGATGACTGCAGGGTGCACAATATCTTCAAGTTTTGATAGTTGAGTTGGGTTTTGGAAAACTAGTTCTGCCAGCTTTTTGCGATCAATGTTTCCTGAAGTGTCCAAGACGGACTCGCCAAAAGTGTGGACTACATTTTCGTATCCAACTTGCCCAGGCTCCAAAACCTCTTTGGCAATTGCATCAGCATCAATGACTACTGCCCCAAGATCAGAGAAGATTTTGGCAACTGTGGACTTGCCACAGCCGATACCACCAGAAAGCCCTATGTACACGTGACCACCCTATTATCTGAATCTGATTACCCGGTTAACGCAATAGAAAAGCGGCTGCCAAATGAATGGCAACCGCTTTTCTAGTTTGAATTACTCGGCTTTATCGGTCAATTCGGTTCTAAGTGCCTGGAGACCTGCATCGTCTGCAAGTGTTCCTTCAGAGGTTGTTTCTCCTGAGTAGGAAGTTGGAACTTCTGAATCGGCATTAGCGGCAGCATCTGCTTTCTTCGACTCGCCTACAGCAAGCTTGTGAGCTTCCCACTTGGCGTGCGCAGCGGCGTACTGAGCTTCCCATTCAGCTTTCTTCTCTTCATGACCTGGCAACCATTCATTGGTGTCTGGGTCGAAGCCTTCTGGGTAGATGTAGTTTCCATTTTCGTCATACTGATTCATGCCGTATAGGCCTGCATCGAATGAATCTGTTTCATCGGAATCTACATCTTCGTTCGCTTGACGCAAGGAAAGTGAGATACGACGGCGTTCTAGATCGATGTCGATGACCTTAACGAATGTTGAGTCACCAACCTGAACAACCTGCTCTGGAATTTCCACGTGACGGCCAGCAAGTTCAGAGATGTGAACCAGGCCTTCGATGCCGTCGCTAACGCGGACGAATGCACCGAATGGAACTAGTTTGGTAACTTCACCAGGTACTACCTGACCCATTGTGTGGGTACGAGCAAAGTGCTGCCATGGATCTTCCTGAGTTGACTTCAAGGAAAGTGAAACGCGTTCACGATCGAAATCTACTTCTAGAACTTCGACAGTTACTTCTTGTCCTACTTCGACAACCTTTGATGGGTGATCTACGTGCTCCCATGAAAGTTCCGAGACGTGGACTAGACCGTCTACGCCACCAAGATCAACGAAGGCACCGAAGTTAACAATGCTGGAAACAACACCCTTACGGATCTGTCCCTTTTCGAGTTGATTCAAGAAGCCGTGACGGACTGCACTCTGTGACTGCTCTAGGTAAGCGCGACGAGAAAGCACAACGTTGTTGCGATTCTTGTCTAGCTCGATTATCTTGGCTTCGATTTGCTTGCCAATGTATGGCGCTAGATCGCGGACACGACGCATTTCAACAAGTGAAGCTGGCAAGAAGCCGCGAAGTCCAATGTCCATGATCAAGCCGCCCTTAACGACTTCGATGACGGTGCCGGTAACGACGCCATCTTCTTCCTTGATCTTTTCAATGGATCCCCAAGCGCGTTCGTACTGTGCGCGCTTCTTGGAAAGAATGAGTTGACCTTCTTTATCTTCCTTCTGCAGAACAAGTGCTTCAATAACATCGCCCACAGTTACAACTTCGTTGGGATCAATGTCATGCTTGATGCTTAGTTCGCGAGAAGGGATAATTCCTTCGGTCTTGTAGCCGATGTCGACGAGAACTTCGTCACGGCTTACCTTTACTACGATGCCTTCTACGATGTCTCCGTCGTTGAATGGCTTGATTGTGGCGTCGACTGCGGCCATAAATTCTTCGGCTGATGCGAAATCGTCGACGGTGGAGAAGTTGCTCTTGTCAGTAGTGACAGTCATTAAGTTATTGCCTCGATGCGGATAGAAATAGTGCGGATGTTGCATTCTTTCCTTATGGATCCCTCGGAACTAGGTCTGTCCTTGGGCAAATGACAACCTTCTAAGGATAGGCACCTGCTAATGCTGGGTCAAAACCGATATCCATGAATTCAAGCGGTTTAGTGCCCCGCACTGGCCCAGGAGGTGCCAATTCCGGTGGAAACCTCCATAGGTACCGATAAATCGCCTACGGCACCCATGTTTTGCTCAACAATCTCCGTGACTTGCTCAAGTTCACCCGCTGCTACTTCGATGACCAATTCGTCGTGGACCTGAAGTAAGAGTCTGGATTTAACACCCGCGGCCTTCAGCGCACCATCAACCTGAAGCATGGCTACCTTCACTAAGTCGGCCGCCGATCCTTGGATCGGTGCGTTGAGCGCCATGCGCTCTGCCATTTCTCGCAACTGTCGATTGTCGCTATTCAGGTCAGGAAGGTAACGCCTGCGACCCATGATTGATTCGGTGTATCCAAGCTTTCTAGCCTCAACAACAACGTTGGCTAAGTAGTCGCGAACCCCGCCGAATCTTTCAAAGTACGTGTTCATCAAAGACTTGGCTTGATCGTTACCGATGCTTAGTTGCTGAGCCAAGCCATAGGCCGACAACCCATAAGCCAGTCCATATGACATGGCCTTAATCTGGCGACGCATGTCGGCATCGACTTTCTCAGGTGGAACTCCGAAGACTTGCGAACCCACAGTGGTGTGTAAATCTTCTCCCGTCTTTAAAGCAGCGATTAATCCTGGATCGTTCGATAGGTGTGCCATCACTCGAAGTTCGATCTGACTGTAATCAGCAGTTAGCAGAGTCTCAAAATCCTTTCCAACTACGAAAGTGCCACGAATAGCAAAACCTTCGTTAGTTCGAATCGGAATGTTCTGCAAATTAGGTTCAGTGCTAGATAGTCGCCCTGTTGCTGCAACCATTTGATTGAAGCTGGTGTGAATCCGATCATCGGATTGAACTGCAGCAAGCAATCCTGTAACAGTTTGCTTAAGTTTGATCACTTCACGGTAACGAAGCAGCGCAGTAAGTAGTTCATCATCTGGAAACTTTGCTAATAGTCCCAGTAAAGATTCTGCATCTGTTGTGTAACCGGTCTTAATCTTTTTGGTCTTTGGCAAGCCACGTTCTTCAAACAGAACTTCTTGAAGTTGTTTTGGTGACCCGAGATTGAACTCATGACCTACGGAGTCGTGCGCTTGCTTTACCGCCTGCGCGGCGTCGGACTCGAAGCTGGCTTCTAACTTCTTAAGTGCCTTAACGTCTACCGCGATTCCATAGGCTTCCATTTCAGCCAGCAATGGAACCAGCGGCATTTCTACCTGATTGAAAAGGTTTTCCCCACCGCGCTTTTGCAATTCTTGTTTTAGGAATTCGCTCAAGTCCAGGGTTGCCCGAGCCGCTTTAGCTAAAGCTTCTCCAGAAATTTCAAGTGAGGAATCGAGTGAGAGTTGCGCACTTGCTTCGGATGAGCCCGCCTCAAGTGACTTACCCAAATAGCGCATAACTAGATCGGCTAACTCAAAATTCCTGCCACCAGGTGACACTAAATACGAGGCAATCGCAGTGTCGAAAGCAACTGCGTTAAGTGGCGTTCCCATGGCGTTGAAGGCCAACATTGGTCCCTTGGCATCGTGCAGAATCTTTTGCGAGGGACTTGCCAGCCAGTTAGCAAGCGTTTCGCCACCATCGCTTGCAGCACACCAAACTGAATCACCGGAACCGTTTACAAAAGCAAGAGCATCAATGTGCCCAGAGCCACTACCCCAATGACCGTTCGTCGCTAAGGCAACTGGCGAGCCAGCTGCCTTAAGCCACTTGCCGAGTTCTGCTTCAGTTACCTTTTTGGTGACCACTTCGAAGCCTTCGCCAGTTGCATCAGATTTGTCTTCAGCTTTAGCAGCTTTTGCTGACACCTTGGTTGGCTTTGATTTAGCCGAGGCATCTGTTTCAGTGACAGTCGAAGAAATGACACTCGAAGGTGAACTTGAGTTGGATGCACTTGGCCAAGCTGCAAACAATCGAGGTCGAAGTGCTGAGAATTCCAGTGCATCAAGCGTGGCATGAACAACACTGGCATCGTATTCACGTTTTGCGTAACTATCGATGGCTTTATCGACCGGAGCATCTTCAACCAGTCGGTTCAATTCGTAGTTCAGTTGCACTTGATCAACATGGGCAAGAAGTGCTTCACCAACCTTGCCACCGATTGAATCAGCAACTGCAAGAATATTCTCAAGTTCACCAAATTCTGCAATCCATTTTGCTGCTGTCTTTGGTCCTACGCCAGGAACCCCTGGAAGGTTGTCGCTACTTTCGCCAACCAGCGCCGCTAAGGATCGATACTGCTTTGGTGTGACGCCATACTTTTCAAATACCGCATCTGGTGTCATGTGAACTAAGTCGGACATACCCTTTCGGGGATAAAGAATAGTTACACGCTCATCAATCAACTGGAATGAATCCCGGTCGCCACTGACGATGCTCACTGGAAAATCACAACTCTTGGCCAATGTTGCCAGAATGTCATCAGCTTCGAAACCGTCTGCAGTCACCACTGAAATGTTCAGTGATTCCAAAACTTGCTTGATTAGCTCAACTTGACCTTTGAACTCGGGTGGTGACTTGGCTCTGGTTGCCTTGTAATCCGGATATCTTTCGCTTCGGAAGGTTTGTCTAGAAACGTCAAAGGCAACTACTAGATGTGTGGGTTTCTGATCCTTGAGAACATTTACCAACATCGACACGAAGCCATAAACCGCGTTGGTGTGTTGACCTGAACTTGTGGCAAAGTTTTCAACTGGCAGCCCATGAAACGCTCGATAGGCAAGCGAGTGGCCGTCCAAAATGAGAAACTTAGGAGTAGCAACCACGTATTGATCCTAGAGGGGTACCCATGAGCTCGAACCAAGAGAACCAAGCCGACGGCATAGCAGTCGGCGCAATGGCTGAACGAATGGGAATAACCGTTAGTTTTGCCACTGCAAACAAGGTCGTTGGCCACATGCCGGTAGAAGGCAATACTCAACCGTTTGGACTACTTAATGGTGGGGCCTCGATGGCATTAGCCGAAACTTTGGGATCAGTCGGTGCCCACCTACATGCGGGACCAACTAGAAGTGTGGTTGGAATCGATATCAATGGCACCCATCACCGCAGCGCCACCAGTGGTCAAGTTACCGGAACTGCTACCCCACTTAGCCTCGGGCGAACTATCGCAGTTTATGAAATCGTCATCACTGATGAACGTGATAAAAGACTCTGTACCGCCCGCTTAACCTGCCTACTACGTGATCTGCCCTAGATCCTTAACTCGTACAAATTTGTGAGAAGGTAAATTCATGTTTATTGGGTCAGGCACGGTTATTAACATCATTGCGGTCCTGATTGGTTCCGCATTAGGTGTATTTATTGCGCACAGATTAAACGAAAAGATCCGAGACGTAGTCACAGATGGCCTAGGTCTTGTTACCGGAATGATCGCCGTTCTCACATGTGCTTCCATTACCAATCCCCTGCTAAGTGAGACTCTCGGTGCGGGCTGGCCCGTTCTTATTGTGTTAGCTAGCGTTGTGGTCGGTGGAATGCTCGGAACCGTAATGCAAATCGAAGAACGCCTCGAGCGCGCTGGAGATCGACTCAAATCCAGGTTTTCCAATGACGGATCATCTAAGTTCACTGAAGGCTTCGTCGCAGCATCACTCCTATTTTGTGTCGGAGCCATGTCGGTTCTTGGACCAATCACAGATGGTCTCGGCGGTGGTAATGAGATTCTCGTTCTTAAGTCGACTCTGGACTTTTTTGCTGCTATCGCCTTTGCTTCGGTTTTCGGGTGGGGCGTTGCGGCATCAGCCCTCACGATTCTGGTGTTCCAAGGAAGCTTGACTGCCCTTGGTTACGCACTTGGCAACTTCATGTCTGAAGTTCAGGTCTTAATGCTTACTGCAACAGGTGGCCTTTTGATTCTCGGAATATCACTACGTCTGTTAAACATCAGACAAATCCCAGTTGGCAACATGTTGCCCGCCTTGGTTATTGCCCCGCTATTGACCTTGCTGGTTGCCTAAGTCGAGCAAAAAGAAACCCTGCCAAGCTTGGCAGGGTTTCTTTTATAGGTTTGTTAACCGCCCAGGTAGGCCTGAGCGATAGCTGGATCGTCAGCGAGCTTCGAACCGTCACCCTCGAGCTTTAAGTGTCCTGATTCAAGAACGTAGGCATAGTCTGCGATACGAAGCGCAGCCAGAGCGTTTTGCTCCACCAAAAGAATGGTTACACCAGACTTGCGAATCTCTTCGATGGTTTCAAAGATCAGGTCTACTAGCACTGGTGCCAGACCCATTGAAGGCTCATCCAAGATAAGAAGCTTTGGATTACCCATCAGCGCGCGACCTACTGCGAGCATTTGCTGCTCTCCACCGGACATAGTTCCGGCCTTTTGGTTTATTCGCTCTTGCAGTCGTGGGAACAAATCGAGCACGTGTGCGCGAGTTTCTTTCACCGCAGCAGAGTCCTTGCGAAGGTAGGCACCTAGATCAAGATTCTCATCAACTGTCATCTTTGGGAAGATGCGACGTCCTTCTGGTGAGTGACAAATTCCCTTGGCCACGATTTCGTGTCCGGCGCTTCCATCAATCTTTTCACCAAGGAATTCGATACTTCCAGACTTTGGCTTTAGTAGACCACTTACCGTGCGAAGTGTTGTTGACTTACCGGCACCGTTGGAACCGATAAGCGAAACAATCTCACCTTCACGAACTTCAAGAGTCAGACCCTTAACCGCCGTGATTGCTCCATAGCCGACTGTTATGTCATTGATCTTGAGCATTGCAGGAGTGTTTAAACGTGCCATTACTTGCTCGCCTCCGATCCGCTCTTGCCTAAGTAGGCTTCGATTACACGTGGGTTTGACTTGATTTCTGCCGGCGAACCTTCAGCAATCTTTTGTCCTTGATCAAGAACCGTAATGCGTTCTGAAACCTGCATAACAACGCTCATGTC
>CANKTT010000040.1 GCA_947486505.1 Actinomycetota bacterium
TTCAGCAGCATGCCGGATTGCTTCCGGAGTAATTTCATGGAACACCATTCGGCGCACTGGAACTTTGGGTCGCAAGATTTCCATTAGGTGCCAAGCGATCGCTTCACCTTCACGGTCCTCGTCAGTTGCGAGCAATAGTTCGTCAGCATCAGCAAGCATTCGCTTAAGCTCTGCGACTTTGTCCTTCTTCTTGGAGCTAACTACGTAATACGGAGTGAAGTCATCCTCGACATCGATAGCCATCCGGCCCCAGGCCTGCTTCTTAATTTCAGCGGGCACATCGACAGCTCGCTCCGGCAAGTCGCGAACGTGACCAACAGATGCGGTCACTTCGTAACCCGGCCCAAGGTACTTTTGAATGGTTTTAGCCTTGGCTGGAGATTCGACGATAACCAGACGGTGTGGTGTCGACAAAAGGATTCCCTTCGGCAAATGCAAAAGACTCTATATATGGAGCCAAAAGCGCTATCCCCGAGAGTGTGCCTTATCGCCTAGGGGCATTGTCAAACTGGCGAGTCTGTTCCGCGAGTCGTGGCCCCTTGTGGATCATGGTGTTTTCTCTTTAATCTCAAAGGGATTCGGGCATAAAAGAACCCCAACCGGGAGGCTGGGGTTCTTTTAGGGATTTTGCTGTTAGCTGGCCATTGCCTCTTCGCCAACTGCGATTGGTCGACGCTTAGAAATGATCACCGAAACGATGATTACGGCAGTAGCAGCAAGTGCCAAGCCAATGCGCATCGCATCATTGTTTTCCAGGGTCATAACTACAACCGCAGGTGCGATCAGCAATGCAACTAGGTTCATAACCTTTAGCAATGGATTAATCGCAGGTCCTGCAGTGTCCTTGAATGGGTCGCCGACAGTGTCGCCGATAACTGTTGCAGCGTGAGCCTCTGAGCCCTTGCCACCGAAGTGTCCATCTTCAACAAACTTCTTCGCGTTATCCCAGGCTCCACCGGAGTTGGAAAGGAAAACTGCCATCAAAGTTCCGGTCGCAATTGTTCCGGCAAGGAATGAACCAAGTGCGCCAATTCCTAATCCGAAACCAACTGCAATTGGAGTCAAGATTGCAAGCAGACCTGGTGTTGTTAGTTCGCGCAAGGAATCCTTGGTCACGATATCAACCACGCGGCTGTAATCCGGAAGTTCAGTTCCAGCCATGATGCCTGGCTTCTCGCGGAACTGACGACGAACTTCGAAGATCACCGATCCAGCTGCGCGGGATACGGCGTTGATTGCAAGTCCGCTGAACATGAATACAACTGCAGCACCGATCAACAAGCCGAATAGGTTAGCTGGATTAGAAATGTCTAGCGTTCCGGTGTACTGCAAGTCACTCGTAGTGAATTCCTTTGCAGCATTTGTAACTGTGTCGCGGAAGGCTCCAAACAATGCGGTGGCTGCAAAGACTGCTGTTGCAATTGCGATGCCCTTGGTGATGGCCTTGGTTGTGTTACCAACGGCGTCAAGGTTTGTTAGAACCTGTGCGCCTTCACCATGAACGTCGCCAGACATTTCTGCAATACCTTGAGCGTTGTCAGAAACTGGACCGAAGGTATCCATCGAAACGATGACACCAACAGTGGTTAGCAAACCTGTACCGGCTAGTGCGATAGCAAACAAACCAAGAATTACTGATGCGCCACCAAGTAGGTAAGCGCCATACAGAGCTGCACCGATTAGCAGTGCGGAGTAAACCGCAGATTCCAAACCAAGTGAGATGCCAGCAAGAATTACAGTTGCTGGTCCCGTTAGCGATGACTTCGATACATCGTCAACTGGCTTGCGGTTGGTTTCTGTGAAATACCCGGTTAACTGCTGGATTGCAGCAGCCAAAACGATACCGATAAGCACTGCGCCGATTGCCATGTGACGTGGATTAACACTTACGCCTTCTGCCAAACCAAATGTTGGATCTGCGACCGCTGTAAGTTCACCTAGAGTTGCTGGCAAGAATTGGTACGCAGCTACTGCAACTAATACTGCACTGATCACAGCGGATAAGAAGAAGCCACGGTTGATCGCACTCATTCCGGAACGATCACCAGCGCGAGGTGTTACTGCAAAGATTCCAACCACTGCGGTGATTACACCGATTGCAGGAACGACAAGTGGGAATACTAATCCGATTTCACCAAACGCTGCTTTACCAAGAATCAAAGCTGCAACAAGTGTTACTGCGTAAGACTCGAACAAATCTGCAGCCATACCGGCACAGTCACCAACGTTGTCGCCAACGTTGTCTGCGATTGTTGCTGCGTTGCGTGGGTCATCTTCTGGAATACCTTGCTCAACTTTTCCGACAAGGTCAGCACCGACGTCAGCAGCCTTAGTGAAGATACCGCCACCAACGCGCATGAACATTGCAAGAAGTGCAGCGCCAAAGCCAAAGCCTTCAAGAACCTTCGGTGCTTCACCCTTGTAAACCAAAACTACGATTGCAGCGCCAAACAAGCCAAGGCCAACTGTGAACATGCCAGCCACACCACCGGTGCGGAAGGCGATCTTCATAGCTTCTTGTTCGCCACTGGTGTTTGCTGCGTTTGCTACTCGAACGTTTCCACGAACTGCAAGCCACATACCCATGTAACCGGTGATGCCAGAAAATACTGCACCAACCAAGAAGAACAGCGAGCGACCAATGCGCTCATTCTGAGTTTCAGCCGGAAGTAGGAATAACAAGAAGAAAACTAAGACTGCAAAAATAGCAAGAGTGCGGAACTGGCGATTTAGATAGGCCGAAGCGCCTTCCTGAATTGCTAGGGCAATCTTTTTCATGCTGTCAGTGCCTTCGTCGGCTGCCAAGACTTGGCGGACCAAAACTGCGGCTACACCAAGTGCAGCTAACGCAATCAGGGCGACGATGACCACAGTTGTGTAGTTGGATCCAGTCAGGGCTACTTCTTGGCTGGCGACATGTGCGAATGCGGACATGGTTCTCCTTGTTGGGGGTTCTCTTGGAAAATCTTATGAGATCAAGGGGTTTTGGCTGGTACTTGGTCGGCTTAATTAGGAAATTCCTAATTGCCTGATTTTTTGGGTTAGTTAGCGCCCAATAAAACAAAGAGTTCTCGGGCAGCAGCCTCATCCCAGATAACCGAGGAGCCAGCTGCAGTTGTGGCATCAGGGTCTGAAACAGGAACGGTCGTTAAAGTCCCAGACCCATTCGATAATCCCCGCATCGCTCTTGCAAGTCGGCCAATGTCCATGATCGAATCTGACTCGCCAACGTTTACTGACTGGGTTCCGGCACCAACAAGGTTCCACATACTTATCGGATTCAGAAGCACTGAAGGGGTTGCTACCTTTTTCATCACTGAACTTAAGTACTGCTGCTGACGCTCCACTCGACCAAGGTCACCCTTTGGGTCTGCGTAACGCATGCGAACGTAAGCCAATGCATCTTTGCCATTTAGTTCCTGGCAGCCAGCTAGCAAATTCAGTCCTGAATTCTTATCAGTAACATCTGCTGCGATACACATATTCACACCACCTACTGCATTAGTGATGTCGCGAATACCTTTGAAACCAATTTCCATGTAGTGGTCAATGTGTAGACCAGTATTTCGCTCAACTGTTTCTACAAGAAGTGGGGCGCCACCCTTGCCATATGCAGTATTGATTTTATTTTTGCGATCTTCAACAGATGAACCATCTAAAGCGATGTGTGCCGGCATTGTCACGTAAGAATCGCGAGGCAGACTTACCAAAGTTGATTTCCCACTGTCAGATATATGTATCAACATGATGGTGTCAGTTCGCTGTGACCCTTCATCTTGACCAGTGTGTAATTCTTTGCGTTCCTCTTGCGTTAGTCCTTCACGACTGTCCGATCCAACGAGAAGCCAATTCGTTCCTGGGGTATCAGGCAATACAACATTTGCAGAAGCTGGCATTTTGTCTAACGAGGTTGCGGCATGGAATCCAAGAATGATGTAGAAGCCTAAGTACGCGAGCACAATATTTCTGATGTAACGAATAGGCCGAGGGTAACGCGACTTACCTTTTCCTGCTGAGAATTTTGGCATGGCAACCTGTGGTATTTTCAGTTTGGATGCGGCTCGTTCTACTTGTGGCTTTTCAGCAACAATCTTCGGTTGCGCCTGAGTTTGCCCAACTTCTCCGGACCGAAAGGTGGTAACTGAAAAAATCGGTTCTGCTGGCTTTTCACTAACGGGATATGCCTCAGGTATACCGATGACTTTGCCATCAGAACCTCTTCGATAAACCGTTGAATCCACCTTGCAATTCTCACTTAACTATTGAGATTCACGGTTGTCTGGCGCGCCAGACTAGCTCGTTCATTCTGCTTGTTCATTGAGAGCCAAATTGGGCATAAAGAAAGTCCAGGCGTCACCGACGGGGGATGCAGTAACGCCTGAACTTCTATAAAACTATGAAAAAATTCAATTTCTCGCGAGTTAAATGCCCTGTTTACGGGAAATCTTGACTGAACCTTTAACTTTTGAAAATTGTGGTTACCGAAACCGCGTAATCTTGAGTTTCTATGAAAAATTCATTCGCTTACCTAGGGCCAAAGGGCACCTTTACTGAGGCTGCATTTTTGCAGATGCCGATTGCCAAAGGGGCAGATCTGATTTCAGCTGAATCGGTTCGTGAGGCACTAAACCTAGTTCGATCTGGCGAAGTATTTGGCGCGCTAGTTCCAATTGAAAATTCAGTTGAAGGTTCAGTTGCCACCACTTTGGATGAGCTTGGTCATGGTGAGGCGCTGGAAATCATTGATGAGATCGCGATTCCCGTGGAGTTTGCATTGCTGGCAAAGCCAGGAATTTCAATTTCTGACATAACGAGAATTGCTACTCATCCACATGCGCATGCCCAATGCGTTGATTGGTTGCACACCAATATTCCTGGCGTGCATGTCCTGCCTGCCATGTCGACAGCCGCAGCGGCCGAAGAATTATCGACAGGTGCGAACTACGATGCAGCAATCTGCTCGTTAGCGGCAGCCAAACATTATGGATTAGAAATACTCGCACAAGGAATTGGCGATAGCGATTCAGCTTGGACACGATTTGTTTTAGTAAGCAAGCCAGGTCATGCACAGTCTGCAACTGGGAATGACAAGACAACTTTGTCGTTGTTTATGCATCGCAATCAACCAGGTGCGCTGTTAAACATTTTGACGGAGTTCGCGGTTCGTGGAGTTGACTTATCGCGCTTGGAATCTCGCCCAACAAAACAACAGCTTGGTGATTACTTCTTCTCGATTGATTGTGTTGGACACATCGATGATGAAAATCTCGGCGATGCCCTGATTGAGCTAAGAAGAATCTGCGCAGATGTTAAGTTCTTGGGATCTTATCCACGTCACGATAACGCGAGTGCGCATGGCGATGTTGCTGAAATTCAAAAATCGAATTTAGATCCACAAACATGGTTAGAAAACTTACGTAAGCGAAACGACTAACCTGCAATAATTCGATCGATAAACACTGCAACACCATGATCGTCATTTGATGGCAAGAATTCGGTTGCAGCTTCTTTGACCCAGTCGTGCGCGTTATCAACTGCAGCGCCACGTCCAGCCCAAGCAATCATCGGAACATCGTTTGGCATGTCACCTACAGCTGCAATGTCAGTAGCAGTTAATCCTTTTGTTGCCGAGAACTTCTCTAATCCAGTTCCTTTGTTTACGCCGAGCGCACTCATTTCAATCATGAGATCTAAGAAATTTGAATGAGTAACATCAACGATCCCATCCAAGGCTTTTTGGGCTTGGATCAAGAACTCATCAGCATTTTGTTGAACCTTGTCACTTGGGCGAGCAAGTAACTTAATAACAATTTCAGTCGCAAACATGTCTTCGACTTCAGTTGCCGGCGGAGTTGTCTTGACTTCCCAGCGCGGTCGGTATTTGTCATCGACTAAGAACGAGACATCGTGACGATCAAGTTCAACCGCAAAGGAAATCTCGGGGTCAAGCTCTTGCAAAAGTCGGGCAGCCTTCAGTCCGGCATCGCCAGTCATCAAATCCGCATAGATGGTCTCTTGCGTCTTAAGATCCATAAGTAATGCGCCATTGCAGACCAAGGCCAGGCCTTCATGGCCAGTCATGTCCGGAATCTGACGCATCCAACGAGATGGTCGGCCAGTAACAAACATGGTTTCCAGACCATTTGCCTGGGCTCGGGCTATGGCTGCCACGTTTTCTGGGGAAACCGTGCCACCCGTTTGCAGAAATGTGCCATCTAGATCGCTGGCAATTAACCGCGTCACAATTGTTACCAACTTCCCTAAAAAATGACCTAGTCAGATAGGCCAAATACTCGCTAGAGTTTTCAACTACCCGTACTCAACCCTACGGGCTTTTTCTTAAGGAGCATCATGGCCAAGATCAGTGACGAAGTTCGCACCCACAAATACACCTTGACCGAAGACGAGATGCCTACCCAGTGGTACAACATCGTTCCGGATCTGCCTGCCCCACCGCCACCAGCACTGCATCCTGGTACTCACCAGCCAGCTGGGCCAGAAGATTTCGCGCCGCTATTCCCAATGGAATTGATCATGCAAGAAGTCAGCCAGGAGCGATACATCGATATCCCCGGCGGCGTACTAGACGTTTACCGCCAATGGCGACCAAGCCCGCTGTTCCGCGCCCACCGTTTGGAAAAAGCACTTGGCACACCGGCACGCATCTATTACAAGTACGAAGGTGTTTCACCAGCTGGTTCACACAAACCAAACACCGCAGTTCCGCAGGCTTACTACAACGCCCAAGAAGGAATTAAAAAACTTGTAACTGAAACTGGCGCTGGTCAGTGGGGAACAGCTCTTGCATTTGCTTGCGCGCTTTACGACATGGAATGTGAAGTATTCCAAGTTGGTGCGTCATTTGATGCAAAGCCATTCCGCAAATTAATGATTGAAGCATTCGGTGGCACAGTTCATCGTTCACCTTCACAGCTAACTGAAGTTGGCAAGATGCTGGCATCAGATCCTAAGAACTTAAGTGGCTCACTTGGTATTGCCATCTCTGAGGCCGTTGAAGTTGCAGTGCAGGATCCGCAAACCCGATACGCACTTGGATCAGTTTTGAATCACGTACTAATGCATCAGACCATCATTGGTGAAGAAGCATTGCTGCAAATGAAAAAGGCTGAAGATACTCCAACACTCATCGTTGGTTGCACCGGTGGCGGTTCCAACTTTGGTGGACTTGCATTCCCATTCCTTCGCGAAAAAATGGCTGGCAAAATCAGTCCACGTATCTTGGCTGCTGAACCTGCGTCATGTCCATCACTTACTCGTGGCACTTACGCTTACGACTTTGGTGACACTGCAGGTATGACACCGCTCATGAAGATGCACACCCTTGGTAAAGATTTCATTCCAGATCCAATTCATGCTGGTGGTTTGCGCTACCACGGTATGGCTCCGTTGATTTCTCACATCTACGAACTTGGTTTGATGGATGCTCAAGCAGTTGCACAGACTGAGTGCTTCAGTGCAGCAGTTCAGTTTGCTCGCACCGAAGGAATCGTTCCAGCTCCAGAGCCAACTCACGCAATTGCGATTGCAATTCAGGAAGCCATGAAGGCTAAGGAGACCGGCGAAGAAACCGTTATCTTGACTGCGCTTTGTGGACACGGTCACTTCGACCTTGCTGCCTACGATGCTTTCCTTGGCGGTCGCATGGTTGATGAAGATTTCTCCGAAGAACGTTTAGCAGCTGGCTTGGCTAACCTGCCTCAGGTTGCAAACGCGTAAATCAAGTTGCAACAAAAGCCCCGCTGATTTCAGCGGGGCTTTTGTTATTAGAAGTTACTTCAAGTTGAAATGACTTGCGCCACCAAGATATGGCTGAAGCGCTTTTGGAATTCTCACCGAGCCATCTGCTTCTTGATGATTTTCAAACAACGCCACAATGGTCCGCGTGACTGCGCATAGAGTTCCGTTCAAAGTTGCAATTGGTTCTACGCCATCTTTACCACGAGAACGAATCTTCAATCTGCGGGACTGGAAAGTTGTGCAATTCGATGTTGATGTCACTTCGCGGTAACGCTCTTGTGATGGTACCCACGCTTCACAGTCAAACTTGCGCGCTGCACTTGAACCAAGGTCTCCAGTTGCAACATCGATAACACGATATGGAATTTCTAGTGCTTGTAAAAACTCTTCTTCGAAACCTAAAAGGCGTTCATGTTCCGCAACTGCTTCATCAACTGGGCAGAACGAAAACATTTCAACTTTGTCGAACCAGTGCACTCGGAAAATTCCTCGGGTATCTTTGCCATGGCTTCCGGCTTCACGACGAAAACATGGTGAGAACGCTGCATAGCGACGAGGCAGATTACCTTCAAGGATTTCATCCATGTGGTACGCGGCAAGTGGCACTTCCGCAGTACCAACTAAATATAAATCATCAGCATCCAGGTGGTAAACATTTTCAGCAGCTTGGCCTAGGAATCCAGTTCCTTCCATTGCTGCTGGCTTAACAAGTGCCGGCGGAATCATCGGCGTGAAGCCATTCTTTTGCGCAGTGTTCATAGCTAGCTGAACAAGGGCAAGTTCCAACATCGCGCCTGGGCCAGTCAAGTAATAAAAACGACTTCCACTAACTTTTGCACCACGTTCGATGTCAATGGCTCCGAGTAATTCGCCGATTTCGACATGGTCACGAACAGCAATTCCTTCGGCAGCAAAATCTCGCTTGGTTCCAACCTCTTTGATAACAACAAAGTCGTCCTCGCCACCAACAGGGGCAGCCGAGTCAACAACATTTGAAAGTCCCAGCACTAAAGCATCAAGGTTTGCATCCATCTCACGTAAGGAATTCTCAGCAGCCTTGACCTGATCTGAAAGGGTTTTGGTCTCAGCTAACAGTGCCTGCTTCTCGTCACCCTGCGCCTTTGCAACCTGCGCGCCGATCGACTTTTGATTGGCTCGCAGGCTTTCAAATTCCCCTAAAACTGTGCGTCGAGTCAGGTCCGCAGCGATAACTTGATCAACTAATTCAACAGATTCCCCGCGAGCTGCCTGAGATTTCTTGACTGCGTCAGGGTCTAGGCGAAGGGCTGCTAAATCGATCATGGCTTAAGCCTAGAGGAATATGTGCGCTAAGAATTCATCTGGGAATTGGTATCCAGTAGTTAATTCCAGATAGCATCGGTTCTGCATTTGTTTGCCCGCACGGCAGAGACAAGAGGTGATTCATTGGACATGAACTGGTTGACTCCAAAAGCGCAAGCTCGCTCAGCTGGAGATAAAGGTTGGGGAAGTTTTGCAATAGAGCCGATCAGTAAAGGCGAAACTGTTGGCAGTTTCGGCGGATGGTCCATACCTCGGGAAGTCTTGGCGACTTTAGAACTAGAGCGTCAACATCGAGCAATTCAAGTTGATGATGACCAATACTTGGTTTCCCAAGAATTTCGCGAGCCCGGAGATTGTTTTAATCATTCCTGCGAACCAAGCTGTGGACTGATGGGCGCAACCGTTTTGAAGGCGCGACGCGACATTGCGGTTGGCGAAGAATTAACTTTTGATTATGCAACTTGCGATGATTCCGATTACGACGAATTCACGTGTGGTTGTAACACAGATTCCTGCCGGGGCACAGTAACCGGAAAAGATTGGCAGCTTCCTGAATTGCACAAAAAGTATGCTGGCGAATTTTCGCCTTACTTAGCTCGTCGTATCGCTAACGAGTTCTAACTCAACTAGCTCCACCATCGGAAGAGCCACCGTCAAAAGATCCCGAAACATCTGGTGTTGGCGTATCCGTAGGTACAACCATCGTGTCATTAAAATTTTGTGGATCATTTATCGCTGTTCCAGTGGTTGCAGTGGCACCAGCAATGAGTGTGGCATCGCCAGAATTCTTGCTATCAAGATGTTCGTGATACCTAACATCGGCGCGATGTAAATCAGAGTCACGAATCTTTAGAGCTTCAGCAATAGGTAATGCGATCAGGAACGTTGCCAAGAGGTGCATCACACTTAGTGAAAACTTCACCGAGAATGAAACTCCGGTCAAAGTTAATGCGCCGTACACCGATGCAAAACCGGCACCTAATCCGATTGCCAAGAACCAGATGCGTGGGCCAATAAACAACTTGGCCAATCCAACAGCGGCCAATGTTGCTAAAGCCCCAGCAATCGCCGTTGCCAAAGTAACCCGAAGTACACTTGCATCAACATAAACCGCGCTTTGAAACCCTTTTGGAACAACAATTTCCCAGTTGAACAAATTTACGCAGATCCAAAGCCAACCAGCATTGGCTCCCGTAGCAAGAGCGGTTGCGCCTAGTCCAGCCAGCCAAATTCTTGAGGCTGGTGGAGTAACTTGGCGAACTGGTTTAACTGACATTTTGAACTCCCGGTTAGCGAATCGCTAGTGGCAAAAGCCTACGCTATTGCGTCAGTTTCACAGCAGTGCATTTCTCGCGTAACCTTGCAGTTGATCGTTTTCATTAGCGATTTTGGCGAGGTGGCAGAGCGGCCGAATGCGGGCGCCTTGAAAGCGTCTGAGGTGTAAAAGCCTCCGGGGGTTCAAATCCCTCCCTCGCCGCAGTGAAAAACGATAGTCCCCGTGAGGGACTATCGTTTTTTATTTGCGTTTGAAGAGGCAGGGATTTGGGAGGAGCTTGCATGAGCAAGCGACGGTTCCCTCCCTCGCCGCAGTGAAAAGAAGGCCTCCCGGCGGGGGCCTTCTTTTGTTCTTCGGCTCGGGAAATATGGTGCCCGTATCTGAGCGAACGATCTGACAAGTCGCATGCGAAAAACTTCTGAGGAAAAACTACGGAGTGAGCGTCGGTCCCCAGATTTCATGCTGATCCACAGGATCTGCATACTGAAATTGGGGACGCGAGCGGAGCGTTTTAACGAAGAAGGTTTTTTGCAGGCGACTAAGTTCGTTTAGTCTTCGCGCCATAACGGACGCGTTAAACAAGTTGGTCCACCTTCGCCACGATTGATCACATCTGCTTTATAGATGTGAACTTCAATTCCAGCATCACGAA
>CANKTT010000041.1 GCA_947486505.1 Actinomycetota bacterium
GAGCGGGTGACCGGGATCGAACCGGCATGGCCAGCTTGGAAGGCTGGGGCTCTACCATTGAGCTACACCCGCGTAACCAATGTTTCAATTGGCTGGAATTTAGACTATCGCATAATTTCTACTAGTATCGAACAGCAAGATCGGGGCGTAGCGTAGTGGCTAGCGCGCCTGCTTTGGGAGCAGGAGACCGAGAGTTCGAGTCTCTCCGCCCCGACTCGTAGTTGTGGAGTCCGCCTTATTTATTAGGGCGGGCTCTACACATCTAACGCCCTTATAACTAGGAGAGCCGTGAAGAGCGCCGTAGAAAACATTTCCCCATCCCGAATCAAAATCACGATCGAGATGCCGTTTGCTGACCTGCAACCAGCCTTGGATTCGGCGTATGCGCGCATAAGTGCTCAGGTAAATATCCCAGGTTTTAGAAAAGGCAAGATTCCAACCCGAATTATCGATCAGCGCGTAGGACGTGGCGTCGTACTTGAAGAAGCCGTCAACGACGCGATTCCATCTGGCTTGGCGCAGGCCATGATTGAAAACAAGATCGTCCAGCTAGGTCGTCCAGAAGTCGATGTAACAACACTTGATGAAGAGACTGGACTGATTTTCACAGCTGAACTTGATATCCGCCCAGAATTTGAATTACCAAAGTTTGATGAACTAAAAGTTGTCGTGGATAACGCAGAAGTAACAGTTGATCAGGTTGAGGAACAGTTAACGGGTCTTCGCGGTCGCTTCGGTGCCTTGAAGGAAGTTTCCCGCGCAGCTAAAGATGGCGACGTTCTATTAGTTGATCTAAGCGGAGATCACGAAGGTCAGGTTGTTGAAGAATTAGCCGCTACTGCATTTAGTTACGAACTTGGTTCCGATGATATGGTTCCTGGGTTTGACGATGCAGTCCGTGGCGCAAAGGCTGACGAAGTTCGTCACTTCCTATTCACGCCTTCAGCCGGTCAGTGGAGCGGCAAAGGAATAACTGTTGAAGTAGTAGTCAAAGCAGTGCGCGAACGCGAACTTCCAGATGCAGATGACGAATTCGCTCAGCTTGCAAGCGAGTTCGACACCATCGGCGAATTGCGCGAAGACATCCGCACCCGTCTTGGCCGGGTTCGTCTAATCGAACAGGCCTACCAGGCTCGTGACCTAACACATGAGGCGCTTATGGATGCAGTCAAGATTGATCTTCCAGAGCGCACAATTCAAGATGAGATTGATGCTCACTTTGAAGATGGCCACGGCGACGAGGCTCACAAGACTGAATTTGAAGCCAACACCAAGAATGGTCTTAAGTCTCGCATCGTTTTGGACAAGATTGCTGAAGTCGAAGACTTGCAAGTTAATGACGCCGAACTTTCGCAGTGGCTTATCCAAGAAGCTCAGCGCTACAACATGGCACCCGATCAGTTTGCTGATCAGCTAGTTCAGTCCGGACAGGTTCAGGGCGCAGTTTCTGAAGTTCGCCGCGCTAAGGCCTTGGCACACGTGCTGGAAAACGTAAGCGTTGTTGATAAATCTGGCAACAAGATTGATCTTGAATCAGTACTTCGCGGCGATGAATCCAACGAAGATTTTGATGATGAATTCGATGCCAGCTCAGATACGGAAAACTTTGAGGCTGACGAATAGTCAGACTCAAAGCAAGTAGGCACCGCGAGGCTGACGAATAGTCGCAACTCAAAGTGGGGCAGTAACTAGCAATCTCCAACGCTAGGAGCGAACATGCCCATGTCGCCCCTGCCAATGTCAGGCCCACCCCTTAGTGTTTAGTTGTTACTAAACGTTTAGGAGTATTTGTGAGCGGCATCGAGGTACCGGGATTAACACTTCCGGAAGCACGCACCCCGTCCCCATCAGGTCAGCAATTTGGCGATTCGGTTTACCAGCGCCTTCTGCAAGATCGCATCATCTTTATGGGAACCCAAGTTGCAGACGAAATGGCGAACGCAATCTGCGCCCAGATCCTGCTGCTAGCCGCAGACGATCCTGAAAAAGATATCTTCCTTTACATCAACTCTCCGGGTGGATCAATCAGCGCCGGTATGGCCATTTATGACACGATGCAATTCGTCAAGAACGACATTGCAACGGTTGCCATGGGTCTTGCCGCTTCGATGGGTCAGTTCTTGCTTTGCGCAGGTGCCGCTGGCAAGCGCTACTCATTGCCACACGCTCGCATCATGATGCATCAGCCTTCTGGTGGTATCGGCGGAACTGCTGCTGACATCAAGATCCAAGCAGAACAAATGAAATTTACTAAGGCAAAAATGGCTGAGCTAATTGCTGAGCACACTGGCCAATCAGTGGAAACGGTTACTGAAGATTCAGATCGTGATCGTTGGTTCACTGCAGAAGAAGCAAAAGACTATGGTTTCGTCGATCACGTAGTGCGCAGTGCGCGCGACGTGGCTGGCGAAGGCGGAACGGCATAAGGGGAGACTCACATGGATTATTCACCGCAATCGCGTTACATTCTTCCCAGCTACATCGAGCGCACTCCACAAGGTGTTCGTGAGTACAACCCCTACGCAAAGCTTTTCGAAGAGCGCATTGTTTTCCTAGGTGTGCAAATTGATGATGCATCAGCCGATGACGTGATGGCGCAATTACTTGTGCTTGAATCACTTGACCCTGAGCGTGACATCCAGATGTACATCAACTCACCTGGTGGCTCTTACACTGCGATGACTGCAATTTACGACACCATGCAGTTCGTTAAGTGCAACGTGCAAACAGTTTGTCTTGGCCAGGCTGCCTCCGCTGCATCTGTTTTGCTAGCAGCTGGAACACCAGGCAAGCGCTTTGCACTGCCACACGCTCGAGTATTGATTCACCAGCCATACACCGAAGGTGGTGGCCAAGGTTCTGATATTGAAATTCAAGCCAACGAGATTCTTCGTATGCGTGATGAAATGGAAGGCATCTTCTCGCATCACACGGGACGTTCTGTAGAAGAGATTCGTCTCGACATGGATCGTGACAAGATTCTTACGGCGCCACAAGCCAAGGAATACGGAATCATCGACCAGGTTCTTACTTCAAGAGTTCCGCTTAACAAATAGCACTTCTCTGGGCGTGTACGCCAACGGAAATTGCTTGATTCAAGGTACTTTAGAAAGACGCTCGAAGTATCTGTCCACACTTATTCCCCCGGGAGGTGACCACTATGGCTCGTATCGGCGAAAGTGGCGACCTGTTGAAGTGTTCGTTCTGCGGCAAGAGCCAAAAGCAAGTCAAGAAATTGATTGCTGGCCCTGCCGTATATATCTGTGACGAATGCATTGACTTGTGCAACGAAATCATTGAAGAAGAATTAGGCGAGTCAGTAAACCTGGGCTGGGATGAACTTCCAAAGCCACGTGAGATTTATGCCTTCCTTGACCAATACGTGATTGGCCAAGAAGTCGCAAAGAAGTCACTTTCCGTAGCGGTTTATAACCACTACAAGCGCGTTCAGGCTGGCGCTAACGAATCTTCCCGCGAAGAAGGCGTTGAATTAGCTAAGTCAAACATTTTGCTACTAGGTCCAACTGGATCTGGCAAGACACTTTTAGCGCAAACATTGGCTCGCATGCTTAACGTGCCATTCGCCATCGCAGATGCTACTGCGTTAACTGAAGCAGGTTACGTCGGTGAAGACGTCGAAAACATTTTGCTTAAGTTAATCCAGGCAGCTGACTATGACGTAAAGAAAGCTGAAACAGGAATCATCTACATCGATGAAATCGACAAGGTTGCTCGCAAGAGTGAAAACCCATCGATCACCCGCGACGTATCCGGTGAAGGCGTTCAGCAAGCTTTGCTAAAGATTCTTGAAGGCACAACTGCATCGGTTCCACCACAAGGTGGACGTAAGCATCCGCACCAAGAATTCATTCAAATCGATACCAGCAACGTTTTGTTTATCGTTGGTGGCGCATTTGCTGGCCTAGATCAAATCATTCGCCAGCGCGTAGGCAAGAAAGCACTTGGCTTCACTGCGAACATCGAACAAGAAGAAGTCAACGAACAAGACATTTTCTCTCAGGTAATGCCGGAAGACATGTTGAAGTTTGGAATGATTCCAGAATTCATCGGACGCCTTCCAGTCTTCACTTCAGTTGCTCAACTAGATAAAGAAGCATTAGTTGCAGTTCTGACTGAGCCAAAGAATGCACTTGTCCGCCAGTACCAAAAGCTATTTGATTTAGATGGTGTTGAGCTTGAGTTCACTCCAGATGCACTTGAAGCGGTTGCTGAGCAGGCAATTCTTCGCGGCACTGGAGCTCGTGGACTTCGCGCAATCATGGAAGAAGTATTGCTATCGGTTATGTACGACGTACCTAGCCGTGAAGATATTGCTCGCGTAGTTATCAACAAGGAAGTTGTTGGAAAGCACGTAAACCCAGCTCTAATTCCGCGTGAAGCACCTGCAGCAAAGCGGATTCCAAAGGAAAAAACCGCTTGATAAGAGCGAAACGGACTCGATCCCACATTTGAGCCTTACCTGGGTCTCTCAGGTTGACTCGGAATTTCGGAGATTCTCCTGATAGCGTTCGAGTGAAGACAAATTGAAACATGGGTTCCCAATGGGCGAAAGCGATTATGAATTGCTCGCAAAAGTTGCCAAAAATGACGACACGAGCGCTTTTGAGATTATTTATAGACGGCATGGCGACAGGTTATTTCGTTCGGCGTATTTTCGTGTTGGTAATAAAGAGCGAGCAGAAGAAATCACATCTGATGCTTTGTTACTTTTATGGAAGAAACGTAAGACTATATTTCTAGATGAAAGTGCATCTCTCTATCCTTGGTTGTTCGCGACCACCAGAAATTTTTGCTTAGCGTCAAATCGAAAAAATGCAAAGGAGAAGTCAGCGAGCACAGAATTTTCTGAACAGATCTTGCAACAATTAGAGTTTATAAACAACGAGTTGCATCAGAATCTAGATGACTCTCAAATAATTGAAGCTCTTAATCTTCTTAATCCTGCTGATCGAGAAGTAATCATCCTCAGAATTATCGATGGCTATAGTCACCGCGAGATTGCCGAAATACTAGATATAAACCAACCTGCGGCACGAACGCGATTGAGTCGGGGTCTCAGGCACCTAGAAAAACAATTCAAGAGCATTCAGTTAAATTCAGATAATTCTCATCCTATGAGGGGTTTAAATGAATTCAGATGACGGCAGGTTAGAGCTTTCCGAAGATGCAATTTATCGTGGAATTCAGCGCATCAAAAAGAATAAGCAAAGATGTAAGGTGTACAAGCAAGTATTAATGGCAGCATCGTGCACGGCTATGGCTTCACTGTTGCTTGTGATGAGCAAAGCGTATTTCATTCCGGGCAGCAATAATTTGACGCAAAGTGTGACTTGTAGATTTCAAAATGGAGACGTAACAAGCACAAAAACCATAGTTTTTCAAAGTTCTGATAATTTGCAAACGAATGCAATCACTGAATGCCGAAATGCTTTTGGCCTGGACTCACCAAATTTGTCATACCCCACTAATCCGAAACTTGAACTCGGAGGAACTGTTAATGATGCCAAAGTCAAGTGCTCCAAAACCCTAGATATTTGGATTGAAACAACGAAATATCTAGAAATCTGCATTTCTCGGTAACAAAACAGCTCCATTTCGACATCAATATGTAGGTACGAAAGTGCCCATTGAGTAGGTATTAGGGAGCAAAGATGAAAAGTAAAATAGAGCGAAAATTTAGCGTTATTTCTGCGCTGTGTGCGCTAACGATGATCAGTGTGGTTTTGCCTAGTTATTCGGGTGCAACTCAATCACCCGAATTGCAGGATTCAATTTCTAGTGAAGAACTTAACGCCGAAGCTATCTCGAAAGTTGCTGATTCAATTGCAGGCCAGACTGATGGGAATTTTGTTGACATCCATACGGATGCACTCAATAACTCAATAACTGTCTACTGGGCTGGCAAGCCTCCTCGGAGTGTTATTGAGTTTGGGGTCTCAAAGCCTCATGGAGTAACCGTGAGGTTTGATACAAGTTCTAAAGTTTCTAGAGTGGAAGCGAATGCACGGATCGGTAAATTGATTGAATATGGAAATCAAAATGGCTGGGAGATCCAAACAGTTATGCCAACCATTGAAAATGATTCAATTGAAATTGTGGTTGGACCTAAATCAAAACTTACCGATGATCATTTAGTAAAAATTCAAGACTTGTCGGCTCTTACTAACGTAATTATCAAACGTAGTGCTGTTGAATTAAATGAATTACTGCTGGAAGGAAGATTGAACGACTCCGCCCCTTTCAAAGGCGGCGCTCGAACATTGCAGGGATCTCAAGGGTGCACAACTGGCTTTGCTGTTCTTAGCGGCACTAGCGGTCGACTCCTAAGTTCTCGTCATTGTGACCCATCTTCAAATGCAGCCATCAGAAATGGGAACTCTACAGTTGTAATTACACCGGGTGGGGCGGGAGTTTCTGGGATGGCATCCTTAGATTCTCAACTGATAGATCCCAGCGCCTCACCTGCCACAAGTGCCAAGATGTACACAGGCAATTGGAGTTCATCGAGTTATCAAACCGTCAAGAATTGGAGTTCAAATTGGGTTGGGGATTCTGTCTGCCTGTCGGGGGCCACCTCTGGTCAGCGTTGTGGCACTGTCACAAATGACAGCGTTACCTGGGTCTTTGGCGGCCACAATATAAACACCATTCTTGTAGCTGGAACAAGGGGAACAGTTCTAGCCGCGAGTGGTGACAGTGGTGGACCGGCATACTCGCAACTTTCAAATGGGGTGCAGGCCAGGGGCATCATTTCTTCTATTAATCCAGGCAGTCCCTATTACATGGATTGCAGCACCTTCTCACTGAATACAGATATGCTGTCACCAACTTGCTCGCGCTACATCTTGTATGTGCCAATCAGTACATTGCTAAATTCCTGGAATCTAAGTCTCGAAGTTGGTTAAGAACTAGGAAACAAAAACCGCTTAAGTAATTTAACTTTCGCTAGTTGGTGCGAGTTCGATCTCAACCGAGATTGGGCTCGCGCTTTCTACATATTCGAAACTACTCTGAACCCGTCCAGCAGAAACCAAATCGTTAGCAACCAACTTTGCCTTAGCAATGTCTTCAGTTGGCGCATTAATTACTGCCCGAGCAATCTCGGCTTTCATAGAAACTTTTGCCTCGCTCTTTGACTTACGAAGCTGGGACAAAATCTCAGCGGAAACTGCCAGTAGCAAAGCGTCACCATTGAATCCTCGCAATGAATCAGAGGTTGGCCAATCAGACTTATGAACTGAATCATCATGAGTCCAAGACCATACTTCTTCAGTAACGAATGGCAAGAATGGTGCGAACAATTTAATCAAGGTATCAAGAGCGATAGTTAAGGAAGCCCGAGCAGATGCAGCACCTTCATCACCAGCAAGGCCATACGCGCGATCCTTAACTAACTCAAGGTGATCATCACAGAATGCCCAAAAGAAAACCTCAGCTGCTTCCATTGCTTTTGTGTAATTGAAGTTTTCGAATGACTTCGTAGCCTCATCGACTACGTCTGCAAGTGCTGCCAATAATGCCTTGTCGATTGGCTCAGTGATTGCCTCGGGCGCAGCGTTGCCTTGGGTTAAAACAAATTTGCTAGCGTTGAGAATTTTGGTGGCCAGGCGGCGGCCAATCTTCATTTGGCCAACATCAAACGCGGTATCGGTTCCTGGGCGACCACTGGCAGCCCAATAGCGAACGCCATCGCTGCCATGTTCATCGAGAAGATCTAGCGGAGTAACAACATTGCCTTTGGACTTAGACATCTTCTTGCGATCTGGATCCAGGATCCATCCTGAAATCAAGGCATGCTTCCAAGGTAGAACTTTTTCTTCAAGGTGAGCGCGCACAACGCTTCCGAACAGCCAGGTACGGATGATCTCGTGTGCTTGCGGCCGAACATCAAATGGCCAGACCCGCTTCCAAAGATCTTCATCAAAGCCCCAGCCGCCGGCAATGTGTGGGGTTAGTGATGATGTTGCCCAAGTGTCCATGACATCAGGATCACCCATAAATCCGTTTGGTACTCCGCGTTGATCTTCGGTGTAACCAGCAGGGGCATCTGAAGATGGATCCATCGGAAGCGCGGCTGCATCTGGAACCAGAACCTTGTCCCACATCGGATTGCCATCGGAATCCAGGGCGTACCAAACTGGAACAGGTACTCCAAAGAATCGCTGACGAGAAATCAGCCAGTCACCATTTAAGCCTTCAACCCAATTCTGGTAACGAACTTTCATGTGATCTGGATGCCAAGTGATCTGCTGTCCACTGGCGACTAACTCGGCGCTTAGATCAGCATCGCGACCACCATTGCGGATGTACCACTGCCGAGTTGTCACAATTTCTAGCGGCTTATCGCCTTTTTCAAAAAACTTAACTGGATGAACAATCTGTCTGATTTCACCTTCGAGGTCACCAGATTCACGAAGTAGTTCGGCAATCTTTTCTTTTGCTGAGTGAGCAGTTAGACCAGCAAGTGCTGAATATGCATTCTTGCCCAGATCGGACTGAATCCACTCTGGAACTTCAGTCATTACGCGTCCATCCCAGCCAAGGATCGGGCGAGTTGGTAACTGAAGTTCGCGCCACCAAGTTACGTCGGTGGTATCACCAAAGGTGCAGATCATTGCGATACCAGAACCTTTTTCTGGATCGGCAAGTGTGTGGGCGAGGACTGGAACTTCAACTCCAAAGATTGGTGAAGTAACGGTCGTTCCAAAAAGTGGTTGGTAGCGCTCATCATCAGGATGGGCCACCAATGCAACACAAGCAGGGATTAGTTCTGGTCGCGTGGTCTCGATAAAGAGTGGTGTGCCATCTGGCTTATGGAATGAAATCCGGTGGTAAGCACCTGGGCGTTCCCGGTCCTCTAATTCAGCTTGGGCAACTGCAGTGCGGAAAGTTACATCCCATAACGTCGGTGCTTCACTTTGGTAAGCCTCACCACGGGAAAGATTGTTAAGAAACATGCGCTGTGAGACTGCGCGAGCTCGGGCATCAATGGTTTGGTAAGTCAAGTTCCAATCAACGCTGGTACCCAGTCGACGCCAAAGTTCTTCGAAAGCTTTTTCGTCTTCAACTGTTAGCTGTTCACACAACTCGACGAAGTTGCGACGTGAGATTGCAATCTGATCTTTACCTGGTTCAGCAGGTGGCTGGAAATTTGGATCGTAAGGAAGTGACGGATCGCATCGAACGCCGAAGTAGTTCTGTACCCGTCGTTCTGTAGGAAGTCCGTTGTCATCCCAGCCCATTGGGTAAAACACTGACTTGCCATTCATTCTTTGGTATCGAGCGACACAGTCAATGTGTGTGTATGAAAAAACGTGACCAACGTGAAGTGATCCGCTGACAGTTGGCGGGGGAGTATCAATACTGAAAACATTTTCACGAGTAGCGCTGCGATCAAACGAATAGGTTCCAGCTTGGTCCCAAGCCTGCATCCATTTGGATTCCAGACCTTCAAGTGTTGGCTTTTCAGGCATTCGTTGCGCGCTCATGATCCCTAATCCTAGACAACTAAAGACAATTAGACTGAATCCATGTCTTTGCCTGATATCCAAGAACTCGCGCGCGTGGAAGAAGTCTTGGAATCTCGCTGGCCAGAAACCAAAATCGAGCCAAGTCTGGATCGAATTAGCCATTTAATGACGCTTCTAGGTGACCCACAATTTGCTTACCCGGTAATTCACATCACTGGGACCAATGGCAAGACCTCAACTGCTCGGATGGTTGAATCCTTGCTAAGTGCGATGGGTCTGCGAACCGGTTTAGTTACTAGCCCACATTTACATCAAGTCACGGAGCGAATTCGCCTCAGTGGTGAACCAATTCCAGCTGAGAAGTTCGTTGAAATTTATGACGAACTTGAGCCTTACCTTGCGATTGTTGACAGCGAAAGCATGAGCAATGGCGGACCGGCGATGTCGTATTTCGAAGTACTTACCGGAATGGCATTTGCCGCATTTGCTGATGCTCCAGTTGATGTTGCGGTTGTTGAAGTTGGCATGGGCGGTGCCTGGGATGCGACAAACGTAGTTGCGCCGCAGGTCAGCGTTGTGACGCCAATCGGAATGGATCACGCAGATTATTTAGGTGACACAGTTGAAAAAATCGCAATTGAAAAATCTGGCATCATCAAGTCTGGCTCGATCGCAGTTCTTTCGTATCAAGATCCAGGTCCAGCTGAAGTTTTATTAGCGCGCGCGGCAACAGTCGACGCCATGGTTGCGAGACAAGGCGTGGAGTTTTCAGTTCGGGATCGCGCACTAGCAATTGGCGGCCAAGTATTAAACCTCGATGGGCTTAATGGATCGTATGACGAAATTCTTTTACCACTGTTCGGCGGGCACCAAGCTGCGAATGCATCGGTTGCATTAGCTGCAGTAGAAGCTTTCTTTGGCGGAACTTTGACGTTGGACATCGACGCCGTTCGAGAAGGCTTTGGATCGGTTACCTCGCCAGGTCGATTAGAAGTTGTTCGCCGCAGCCCAACCGTAATTGTCGATGCCGCTCACAATCCGCATGGCGCAGCCGTGTTAGCAACTGCACTTGAAGAATCATTTACCTTCGAGCAAGTAATCGGAGTGATCTCGGTTATGGCAGATAAAGATGTTATGGGCGTCTTGCAAGCCCTCGAACCAGTTATGACCGATGTTGTTGTCACTTGGAACGGAGCACAACGCGCAATGCTCGCGCCAGAAATTGCGGAGTTAGCAATTCAAGTGTTCGGAGAAGATCGCGTGCATGTTGAAGCGAATCTGACCAGCGCGATCGATCGAGCAATAGAAATGGCAGATGACGCCGGCATGAATGGCGTCGGAGTAGTCGTAACAGGTTCAGTTGTCACGGCCGCGGCTGCCAGAACAATTATGGGCAAGACCAATACCTAATGGAGTTGAGAAGCAAATGAAGGTAATGGGCAGTGCAA
>CANKTT010000042.1 GCA_947486505.1 Actinomycetota bacterium
GCCACTTTAGAGCGATATCGCGCGCGCTTGGATGAAGTTGCGGGATCACTTTCCACTATGGAAATTGAAGATTTGGTTACAACAAGAGATGTTGCCACAGTTGTGCAACGACATGAAATGGTTCGACGCATCTCAAGTGAAATTTCCGCGTACGTGGTCGAACTCGGCACTGATGGACGTTTGTTGTCATTGCAACTTGAGGAACTAGTCTCTGGTACTGCATCTGATCTTGGATTCATCATTCGGGATTACCTGCCAACTGGTGGAAGAAAAGCCAATAAAGCTGAAGGTGTCCTGCAAGGAATTGCCGAGCTTGATGCCACATCACTTTTGGATATTTCCAACATCGCTGAAGTCATTGGACTACCGAGTGACACTGAATCCCTCGATAACACTGTGCATCCGCGCGGTTTCCGTCTGCTCGCCAAGGTGCCAAGACTTCCAGAGCAAATCTTTGAAAACTTGATTCAACATTTTGGTAGCTTGCAACACTTACTGTCTGCAACCGCGGAAGAACTCCGGGACGTTGAAGGTGTTGGCGAAACTCGAGCCCGAGCAATTAGGGAAAACTTGTCGAGAGTTGCTGAAGCCAGTTTGCTTGAACGTTACGTTTAGTTTTTTTACTGAACAACGAACCTAACGCCATCGCTATTCAAGCTGGCATTTCTGCCATGGGCCCAATAAGCACCAGGCTCTGCCATATTTCTAACTTTGCAACCCTTAGCAGTTTGTTTTCCGATCCAAACTACTTTTACATTCCATTCCTGGCCAGGAGCCAGTTCTACTAAATCTTTGTCAGTATTTGGATTGCAGTGATCAGTTGACCAAATCAAAGCTGGACCAGAAATAACTGTGACTTCATTTGCCCCACTGCCAACATCTCGTTTGCAAGTTTTTGCGGAAATGTTCTTCACGATCATATTGATGTGAACACCTTCACCAACGGCTGTCGTTTCTCGATCAATTACTACCCGGATCGATGTGTCCGCATCAGAACATTCACCCTCAGCAACTGCTGGAACAGTTGGTTGCACAGTTGGCTGGAGCACTATTGGTGACACATCAGCACTTGGTGTTGATGTTGGTTCTGGTGATTCAACTACCGCTGTTGTAGCTGGCGATCCGGACGCAACGGCGGCCTCTGGATTCTCACCGCCAGTAAGGCTACGGACTATCACGATCAAAGTAACCAATGCGGCCAGCCCAAGTAACAAGCGTCGTCGCCAATAGACCACTGGTTCTTCAGGGCCTACTGGATGCACAACGCCGGTCACTTATTTAAGGTATTAAGCAAATGGCTGAATCTGCCTTAGGCGCGAGCAATTTCCCAAATTGAGACACAAATAAGAATGGGCTACCGTTTCCAGCAGCCCATTCTTATTCGAAATTACTAGCTAACTAGATCCTTAATGGCGTCATCATTTTCCTTGCGAGCAATACCAACCAGGTATCCAATCACAAGGGCAATGAATGGAATTGCCATAAGAACTGTTCCTGTCATGCTCTGAGCCCAAGGTGTAACCGTTGGATCTACGTCAGCTGCAGTAGTGCCAGCTAGAAGTGCAAAGCGTGACATAAGCAAGTACAGGCCGAACGCCAATCCAACCAAACCAAGCAACGGAGCAATTAATCGAGTAAACACTCCTTCGCCTTCGGCATTCTTCGAGAAGAATGCGATCACGGCGATGCTAACCATAATTTCAACCAGAACGATTGCAATCACTGCTAATCCACTCATCCAATAGAACAGGTTCAGAATTGGATCTAAGCCATTTAATTGGAAGTAAAGGATCACCAAGATCGACAACACCGATGTGACGATGGATGCATTCTGAGGGGCGCCACGACCATTAACTTTTGCCATCGCAACTGGAAGAACTCCACCACGACCAAGTGCAAACAAGTACCTAGAAGCCGAGTTCTGGAACGCGACAGTGGCAGCAAACAAACTAGTAAGAATCAACCAACCAATTAATGTTCCCAACCAGGTTCCCACTGACTGATTTGCCACTGTAATCAGAACATTGGCTGGATTCGCCAACGGAACTCCGTCAACTGATGACCATTCAACTGTTTTGTTAACAGCTTCAGATGCACCCATCGCAGTTACCATACCGAAGGAAACGACAGCAAAGATTGCTGTGATGATTCCGACTGCTAAATAGGTAGCACGCGGTACTGAGCGCTTAGGATCTTTGGTTTCTTCACCATAAATTGCAGTTGCTTCAAATCCGATGAAGGAAGCGAATGCGAATGCGAATGCAATACCAGCCGTGCCAAGGAGGCCACCAGCAAAGATGCTGCTTGGAGAGAATGATGCAGCTAAGTTCCATCCCTCAGGACCACCATCAACGAGTGCAGCAATTCCGGCTAGAAGCATAGAAAGAATTTCAGCAATCATTAATACGCCAAGAACTTTTGCGCCGACGTCAACGCGAAGAATCGACAATACTGTGGCAATTGCTAGAGCAAGAAGCGCCCAGACGTACCAAGGTAAATCGATGCCAAACTGAGCAGCCATTTGGCCAGCAGCAATGGCGCCGAAGAATCCGTACACTGCCCATTGCACAGTCAAGTACGCAACCATCGAGACAAATGCAGAACCGACGCCTGCATTCTTACCTAGGCCACGTCCTACGTACGCAAAAAATGCACCAGCATTTGTTACTCGATGTGTCATCGCGGCATAACCGACGCTGAATAGCACGAGCACTAGACCAACAAGCAAATAAGCACCAGGTGCTCCGGCCCCACTACCTAACACGATGGCAACAGGAACTGCGCCAGTCATACCAGCCATTGGAGCTGCTGCTGCAATTACAAAGAAGACGATTCCGAAAATACCAATCGTTCCTTTTTGAAGGCCCTTGCCATCCGCGGCGGCCTTGGTTTCATTACTAGACACAGGTTCCTCCCAGAGTCCTTACTGTCGTTGACATCCGATGTGAGATCGAACGGATACGAACGATAATGGCAGATTTGCCCTATCTGTGGGGGAAATTGGAGAAATTTCTAAAAACTACCAATTAAATCTAGGCAAATTGAGCGTGTCGCTGATGAATTGCTCTCGATTGGCTCATTCGTACCCTAACGAATATTTCGTACTACGATAGTCGCATGTCTGATCTACATGGATTTCTGCCTCCGCTCACCCCAACAGGCAAGAGCGCGATAATTCCCGAAATGCCTTGGTACTACAGCGGCACCCTACTAACCGTTGAATACCTAACTGACCCAGCTAATGTGCGAGCCCTATTACCGGCCGATATTGACTTAGCTCCTGAAGAACCAGGCGCAGTTGCATTGATTTGGGCTGACTGGCAATCCTGCAGCGAGGGCGGTGCTGAATTACTAGATCCAATTCGCTCGCAGTACCTAGAAACTTTTGCAGTTGTGCGCTGTTCTTATGAAGGTGTTACTTACAGTCGCTGTGTAGCAATTTGGGTCACTAAAGATTTTGCAATTGCTCGTGGTTGGTATCAGGGGTACCCAAAGAAAATTGGCTCAGCGCATGTCACCCGAATCTTTAATCGCGGAAAGGCTTCTCCTCGCCTTGAAGCCGGTGCAAAGCTTGGCGCATCCTTGTCTGCTTATGATCACCGGTTGGCATCTGCAGTTGTTACGTTGCGCGAGCCTTCCGAAACTAATGGCTTTGTAAATGGTCATGCGATGTTGCACAGTCGCTTCATGCCATCGATTACCAAAGATGCTGGGTTATCCATGGATCAATTGATCACCATGCATGGCGTTGATGCTGACCTCGGACAACCGTGGAAGGGTGACGCAGAGCTTGTTCTTGGTGATTCGCAATGGGATGAACTAGCGTCGATACTTCCAGTCAACAAAATACTTGGTGGCTACTACCGCGAGGTTGGAGTTACCTTCGCTGGCGGCAAATTGATTGCCGACCGATCCAATCCGGTCTAGTAATCCCAAATATATTCGTCTAATTCCCAGGCAGTTATCTCACGAGTGCTTGGATCTGGGACCTCAGCTTCGTAACGCTCAATTTCATCGCGCTTCAAAGTTAAGTGCGTTGAAATAACAGTTGGTCCCATGAGGTCAGCAAATAACGGATCTGCTACAAGTGCATCCAGCGCAGCGGTGAAAGTCACAGGCAAAAGTGGATCTGCTTCATCTTCATATGCCCAACCTTCAGCAGCCTTGTTCGGCTTCATTTTTTGCTTAATGCCGTCCAAGCCAGCGGCCAATACTGAAGCAACCATCAAATAAGGGTTAGCTGCGCCATCACCGATTCGGATTTCAAGGCGAGTGCCCTCGCCACGCTCAGGTGGCACGCGAAGCAAAGTCGCGCGGTTGTCGTAGCCCCAGTTAGCGCGACTTGGTGCCAAGGTGTCTGGTCCAAGACGCTTAAAGGCATTGATCGTTGGATTGGTAAATGCAGTGAGCGCATTGGCATGGCTCAGGATTCCAGCGATCATCTGGTTTGCGACTTCAGACAACTCTTCACCGTTATGCATTTGGTTCTTGCCCTTGGCATCGACCACCGAGAAGTGCAAGTGGAAGCCGCTGCCTTCAGATTCCGCCCAAGGCTTGCCTAGGAAGGTTGCGTTGTAACCGCGACGCACTGCAATGTCTTTGATTGCAGTTTTGAATAAGAAAGTCCTATCGGTTGATTCCAAAGCTTCGCCATGCCACAAATTGATTTCATATTGAGCTGGAGCGAACTCATGATTACCGGCAAAGACGCCAATATCCATCTGATCTAACATACGCAAGATATGTAGGAACGTGCCATCTGGATCTACAATCGCTCCAGTTGTATAAACCCGACCAGTTCGATGCAATGCGCGAACCCATTCATTGTTTTCTTGTTTCGCCAAGTAGAACTCAAGCTCTGGGCCAATTACTGGTATCAATCCAACTTCTTCGTAAGCCTTCAGCACTCGTTGTAATGCGGTTCTAGGTGCAACCGGATTGTCATCTCCGTTTGGCTCAAAGGCATCAACAACTGCGTATGCGACACCTGGCTCCCAAGGAAGTTTACGAATGGTGTTTGGATCAATGCGACTCACAAAATCTGATAGACCGTCGGAAATACTTCCATGGCCATCTAGAACTCCGCCTCGGGTATTCGTAACCCAAACCCCTTGGCAAAAGGCTGGCCCATGAGCAGCTGCTTTCTCCATTTGGCTAACGACTAGATCTTTCGAGCGTGGGATGCCCAACACGTCAGCATAAACAAGTCGCAAAATATCAATGTTTTCGCTCTGCAGTTGCGCGCGAAGTGCAGAAAGATCGAGAGACATGCTTCCTCCGAATATTCGTTAGGGTATGAACGATTTTTTTATTTTAATCGTTTGGGGGGCTTTTTAGGGCAGAATAGAAGAAATTCTGACCAGAAAAGAGTGGCAATGCGAGTCCTAATAATTGCGCACGACCATGTCAGTCCGCCAGGGCCAGTCGCAGAGCGCTTTCGCCATCATGGCTTTGAAGTTGATGAGTTTTTAGTAGTTCCTGAAGAAGACTTCCCAGAACCAAACGTGGTTCGGGAATTCCCCAATCTTGCCGACTATGACGTAATTGTCCCGATGGGCGCGCCTTGGGGTGCTTGGGATGATGATCGTATTGGTAACTGGCTGACCCCTGAGTTGGATTTTCTAACCAGGGCAATCGCAGAAGATGTACCCATCTTTGGTATTTGTTTTGGCGGACAACTACTTGCCCGCGCTCTCGGTGGCAGCGTGGCTGCTGGACCGAAACCAGAAATTGGTTGGACCGTAGTTCATACCGACCGTCCAGATTTAGTCTCTGCTGGTCCGTGGTTCCAGTTTCACTACGATCGATGGCAACTACCTGGATCAGCAACAGAAGTAGCTCGAAACTCTGTGGCAAGCCAGGCTTTCACCACTGGTAGAAATTTGGGGGTTCAGTTTCATCCTGAATTAACTGCCGACATGCTTACTGGCTGGCTTAATAATGGCGGTCGCAAACTGGTCATTAAAGATGGCCAGGACCCAGATGTATTGCTGGCGCATACCGAAGCTGAGCAGGTTGCAGCAAAAGAACGTACCAACCAATTGGTTGATACGTTCTTAAGGGATGTTGCTAAATTAACTTAATTATTTCAGCGTAACTTCTACTGGGAAACGCTTAATTCCATTAACGAAATTACTGCGAAGTCGCTCTAGTTCGCCAACTCTCTTAATGTCAGAAATTCTTGGCAACAATTCTTCGAACATGATTTTTATTTCAAGTCGAGCAAGCGAGTTACCTAGGCACATATGTGGGCCACCTCGACCAAATGTCATGTGCTCATTTGGATTTCTAGTGACATCCATGCGATATGGGTCAACAAAAATTTCTGGATCGCGATTACCGGAAGCGAACCAAGTGACAACTTTGTCGCCTTCCTTAATCGCTTGACCATTAATTTCTGTGTCCTTGGTTGCGGTTCGACGGAAGTGATAAACCGGGCTCGCCATACGAAGCATTTCTTCAACTCCCCATTCGATCAACTCAGGGCGTTCTTGCAGCAGTGCCATTTGATCTGGGTTGTCGATCAAGTAATTCATGCTGTGTGTAATTGTGTGACGAGTTGTTTCATTTCCAGCAACAATCAAAAGTAAGAAATAGGCATGGAAATCCCTTGTCGACAGTGGCAAGCCATCTACAGGAGTTTGGTTAATCAAGGTCGAGACGATATCAGTTCCATTACCACCCAATCGTTGCTTGGCTAATTCATCGCCATAAGCCCAAACTTCCAAAGCTGCTGGAGACCTGAATGGCAACATTCGATATTTTTCAGATTCGGGTGAATCTAGCAAAACATCTGCGTGCTCAGGGTCGGTATTACCCACCATGCGGTTGCCCCAAGCAATCAGCTGACCGATGTCAGTGTCAGGAACATCCATGAGGCGAGCTAGTACTCGAATTGGGAAGTCTGCTGCAACTTCCTTTACGAAGTCAAAGGAACCTTTGGCGAATGCATCATCAAGTGTGCTGGCAGTTAGGCCCCGTAGGAATGTTTCATAGCCTGCGACAGCCTTTGGAGTAAATGAATCTTGCATGAGCCGGCGCAATGCGCGATGACGAATGCCATCAGTTTCAAGCATTGACTTGCGAGCTTCCATTTGCTCTTCATCTAGTTCTTCTAGATTGGCTGTACCTTTTTCACTCGAATAAGTATCGGTATCACGAAGTACGCGAACGATATCTTGATACCGAGTTAACGACCAGAATCCTGAATTCGGTGCAGGCTCTTCACTCCAGTGCACCGGGCTAGTCGCACGCAACTCGTCAAAGGTTTGCCATGGAATTTGCTTTTCGAATAAATCTAAGTTTGCCAAGCTGACATCTGTAGCGGCTGACATTAACTCACCTCACAACAAGTTGGAATATTCGTTCGGGTACGAACAGTTTTAAGATACCCGATTCTGACCCATCTCGTGATGATTTTCAACTAAGCAGATAAAGTTAGCCTAGGTTCTAGGAAATTGGGGTTCCATGGCTGGTCAGCACACGCTCGATGAAACGGAACGACAAGTTCAGGAGCGCCTCGGCGATCTAAAAATTGACTTCGAAGCAATGGCCGTTGCTTCCAATCTATTCCGGGCTGCAAACGCGGTCCGCAATTACCTAGAGCGAACCGTTTTGGCACAGCACGATTTATCCTGGACCGCATTTGTAGTCCTTTGGGTGGTTTGGATTTGGGAACCAGTTGAATCTCGGGTAATTGCTGAAGAGGGTGGCTTTTCTAAAGCTACTTTGACTGGTGTGATGCAAACCCTCGAAGGGCGAGGTCTCATTACGCGAACTCGCAGCAACAAGGACGGGCGTTTGGTTTTGGTAAAGCTAACGGCCAAGGGTAGAAAAATGATGAAGCAATTGTTTCCCGAATTTAATAAAGGTGAGCAGTTAGCCGTTGCCGACTTAAAGCGATCTGATTTAGGAATCTTTGCTGACCTACTCAGGGCCGTTACCGTCACTGTAGATTCCCAAAAGCAAGCTAAGCACTAGCTTCCTTCACTAATCGAGCAAGCAATCCCCGTTGGTTTGCGTCTGATTTCGCAGTATCTTCTGGATGCCATTGAACGCCACGCGCCCAACCAGTTGATTCAATTCCAACAGCTTCAATAGTTCCATCCGGACCACGGCCTAAAACTTCTAAACCAGATCCGAGTTTGTCAATTGCTTGGTGGTGGTAACACGAAGTTTCTACCAATTCCGAAACAAAACCAAATGATTCGTAATCACTAACTTTTACCTCTTGAACGACATGACGATGATTTACTGGCATATCTTGAATGAGGGTGCCGCCGCGAAGAATATTCACGACATGGAGTCCGCGACATACAGCTAGGGTAGGAATCCCTTCTTGCAACACGTACTCGGTCATCCCAAAGTCTGAGTCATCCTGAAGATCATCGACATCGTAAACACTTCCGTCCGGCTCTTGGCCATAACGAGTGGGGTTTATGTCACCGCCGCCAGCCAGTAGTACTCCTTGATAGCCTTTAATTCGCTGAGCCCAGTCGCTTTCCGGCACAGCCAGCAGAGTTACTGGGTCAGCCCCCGCATTCCAAAGAGATTCCAAAAGTGCTCTTGAACTAACGACTCCCTCATATCTGAGCGCCGAAGCAGAGTTTGTAAACCGCCCTAAAAGAGCGATTCTCGGACGTAACGACATTTCACCAGCCTAATGAAAGAATTACCTGAATTCGGTTCCCAAATCACTAAATTTAACGTATCGTAATTCGTTAGTACCCGAACGACTTTTCAAGGGATGGCATGACATTGGCAACAGTTGCTGGAATTGAAGTTGATACTCGGCATTTCATCGGCGGTAAACGGATTGCCTCCGATTCCACATTCAAAGACCACTCCCCGATAGATGGCTCTTTTCTGGCTGACATTTCCCGCGGTGGAAAACGGGAAGTTGACTTGGCAGTTGCTGCCGCTAAAGCGGCCTTTCCGATTTGGTCTCAAATGTCGCCAGCTGATCGTGGCGCAATCTTAAATCGAGTTGCAGACATTATTGAATCCAGAATTGAAGACTTGGCAATCGTCGAGACCACAGATAACGGTTCCCTGCTTCGATCACATCGCCGTGGTGTCATGCCTCGGGTGGCGATGAACTTTAGATTCTTTGCAGACTACGCAATGAACCAACTTAACCATCCTGACTTTGAAACTCGCGGCCATACCAATCACGTGACTTGGGATCCAGCGGGCGTGACTGGAATCATCACACCGTGGAATGCACCATTGATGCTTGCTACTTGGCGCATTGGTCCAGCACTTGCAGCTGGTGACACCGTTGTTGCCAAGCCACCTGAGTGGGCTCCGCTTACCGCTTCGCTGCTTGCAGACATCACAGTGGAAGCTGGAATGCCACCTGGTGTATTCAATGTCGTACAAGGTTTTGGCGAAGAAGCTGGTGCAGCGCTAACTGCGCATCCAGACTTATCGCGCATTTCTTTCACTGGTTCAGTGCCAACTGCAAAACTTGTGGCAAAAGCTGCTGCCGAAAATCTAGTTCCTTGCTCGTTTGAACTAGGTGGAAAGAGTCCACTCATCATTACTGATGATGCAGATCTTGATATTGCAGTCACAGTTGCCGTTGAGCAGTTCGACAACGCTGGTCAGGTTTGTTTATCTGGAACTCGATTCTTGGTGCAGCGTGGGATTGCTGAGAAATTCAAAGCTGCATTCATCGAACGTGCCAAGCAGATCAAGCAAGGTGATCCACGAGATGAAGCAACGGACATCGGTCCCCAGATTCATCCGGAGCACTTCACTCGAGTCAAGGGATTTGTAGATCGCGCTGTAGCTGAAGGGCAAACCGTCGTACTAGGTGGTGGCCCTAATTCCGAATTAGGCGGAAACTTCTTTATGCCGACTTTGATTGATAATCCAACAGTTGACAGCGAAATCGTAACTCAAGAAGTATTTGGCCCAGTTCTTTGCATGCAGCAATTCGATACCGATGCAGAAGTTATCGAGATGGCCAATGGAACTGAATTTGGTTTAGCTGCAGTTGTTATTTGCGGAGATAAGAAGCGAGCTGAAGCCATCACAGATCGGTTAGTTGCCGGAACTATTTGGGTCAACTGTTTCTTCGTGCGCGATCTTGGTGCGCCATTTGGTGGTTCTAAGAAATCAGGTATTGGCCGCGAAGGTGGAATCTGGTCATTTGATTTTTATGCAGACGTAAAGAACACGGTCTTTGCGCCTAACGGATGGAAGGAATAGATCATGGGTGAAATTGTTGGAGCAGGCTTACTGGCTCACGTGCCTACCATTGTCTTGCCACTAGAGATTCGTAAGGAACTCAACAATGGTGAAGACTTCACACTCGTTGCTGGGCTCGAGCAGCTGCGGAAAGATGTATTTGAAAAAGTCGATTACGACACCGTTATTGTTTTTGATTCTCACTGGGCTACGACTGTTGAATTCGTAGTTACCTCACATGATCGTCGGGAAGGTTTCTACACAAGTGAAGAACTTCCACGCGGTATGTCATCCGTTCCTTATGACTGGAAAGGTGATCCAGCGCTAGCCAAGGAAATCGCGTCACTTGGCGAAAAGCATGGAACTTGGATTACCCCAATCGACAACACACACCTACCGACTTTCTATGCAACCTTAAATCTCTGGATGTATCTAGGTAAGGGCTTGGACAAGAACTGGATCAGCATTGGCATGTGCCAAACTAGTGATGACGAAGACAACCTACGGTTAGGCCGAGCAGTTGGCGAAGCTATTGCAAATTCAGATCGAAAAGTATTGCTAATCGCTTCCGGCGCTCTGTCACATACCTTCTGGCCATTGCGTGAACTACGTAAGCACGAATCTGCGGATTTGAATTCGATTTATACGCCTGAAGCACGAGCTGCTGATGAAGAGCGTATTGCTTGGTATCTAGCTGGA
>CANKTT010000043.1 GCA_947486505.1 Actinomycetota bacterium
ACCAACCCGGATCACTTGCCAAGCTTTTGGCTTGTGTGGCAGAACTTGGAACCAACATTATTCAAACCTCACACACTCGAATGAATCCAGCTTTAGCAATTAGCGAAGTCGATGTTGAAGTTGAACTTGAAACCCGTGGCTTTGAGCATCGTGAACTGATCTTGGCTCAGATTGTTGCCAATGGTTTTGAAATTGTGACTTACTACTAGACATGCGCAAACTACTCGATCGATACTTTAAAGACCTTCCTGGAGAAGTAGCCGTTTTAACTGCTGTGGCATTTTGTGTTGCACTCGGATTTGGAATCGTTGCACCAATCATTCCGGTGTTTGCTCAGACCTTTGAGGTATCTGCGTTTGCTGCTAGCTCAGTCATTAGTGTCTTTGCTTTAATGCGTTTTATCAGTGCAGCCCCAAGTGGTTGGTTGGTCAATAAATTTGGCGAGCGTAGCGTCTTGTGGATTGGCCTAAGTATTGTCTCCCTATCCAGTGCGCTCGCGGGATTTTCCCAAACTTTTGAGCAACTAATCTTCCTTCGTGGGCTAGGTGGAACTGGCTCGGCAATGTTTACGGTTTCTTCCATGTCATTACTACTGCGCACGGTCGATGGAGCACATCTTGGTCGCGCTGCCAGCACCTACCAAGGTGGTTTCCTTTTCGGCGGGCTTGCTGGTCCAGCTGTTGGTGGCCTGGTTGTTGGCTTTAGCATCCGGGCACCGTTCTTCGTGTATGCAGCCACACTCAGTTTGGCAGCCCTAACTGCATACTTCGCTCTTCCTAAAGGTCTGGGTCACCCAACCAAAGACACTTCAGAATCTAAGGAAGTTCAAGAGCCAGCAATGTCACTTCGCGCAGCTCTCAAACTTCGTGCCTACTGGACTGCACTTGTGGTCAATCTTTCAAACGGCATGACTTCCTTTGGACTTAGATCTGCGCTGATTCCACTTTTTGTCGTTTCGGTTCTCCAAAAAAGTCCGGCTACTTCTAGTTACGGATTCTTGGCAACCAGCGTGGTTCAAGCGTCGCTCTTGCTACCTGCCGGCCGAATGACGGATACCAAGGGTCGCAAGCCTTCGATGATTATTGGGACATTGTTTCTTGTCATTTCTATGCTGTGTTTAGTGGCAAGCGAAACTTTGCTCGGTTTTTACGGTGCCATGATTGCGATGGGCGTTAGTGCTGCTTTCTTGGGCGGGGCACCCTCAGCCGTCGTTGGTGATGTGGTTGACGGCCGTAAAGGTGGCCCAGTGGTGGCTACCTACCAAATGATGAGTGATCTTGGAATCATTGTGGGACCGCTGTTATTTGGATTTCTCGCAGATTCAACAGGTGGTTTTGCTTGGCCGTTTATTGCCAGTCTCATAGTGGCAAGCGCAACCACCATTCTGGTCTTGTTTATGCCGGAAACTCGCAAGTCGGTTGCTGAAAACTTAACTGCTTAACGTTGCAATTTCTGGCAAAAGAATGCCGGTGTGTGCATGGCAATCGTAGCCGTTTGGATTCTTCACTAAATACTGTTGGTGGTATTCCTCGGCGTACCAGAATTTAAAGTTAGTGGCTGGCGCAAGTTCTGTTGTGATTGGATCGAATCCTTTTCCTACCAACACATCGTTGTAGGCGTTGCGCGATTCAATAACCAATTTTTCTTGTTCGGGAGTTGTCCAATAAACCGCACTTCGGTACTGCGAACCGATGTCATTTCCTTGGCGATTACCCTGGGTCGGATCGTGATTTTCCCAAAAGCATTTTAATAGATCGTAAATTGAAGTTTGCGATGGGTCGTATGCAACTAAAACTATTTCGGAGTGACCAGTAGCACCAGTGCAGACCATTGGGTATGTCGGATCACTTGCGGTTCCGCCCATATAGCCAACGGCTGTGGTGACTACGCCAGGAATTTTCCAGAGCTTCTTTTCGGCCCCCCAAAAGCAACCCATACCGAAATAAATCACTTCGGTATCTTGTGGCCACGGCCCCCGGATATCAGTGTCTAAAATCAAGTGCATTTCGCTCATGTCTCTACCTTGCCAAGGAATTGGAGTTTTTGCACATGCAAAAAGGGGCTGGCATGGCCAACCCCTTTTGTTTGCTTAGATTTGTTACTCGTCGCCGGAGAAAATCGCGATCAGGCGAAGTAGTTCGGTGTAAAGCCAAACTAATGTGATCGCCAATCCAAATGCCATGCGCCAGGCTTCTTTCTCAGGAGCACCTGCAGCGATTGACTGCGTGATCATTTCGAAGTCCATAACTAGCGAAAATGACGCAAGTGCAACGCCAGCGACACAAAGTAGAAGGCCTAGATTGCCAGCGCCGTAAAAGCCCCAGCCATCGCCAACACCAAAGAAGCTAGAGATCAAGGATGCAACTGCAATAACCAAGTAGGAAACCATGGCAACCATGAATACCTTCTTGAACTTGCCATTTACCTTGATGATTTGAGATTTGTATAAGAACAACATGGTTCCAAATGCAATCAGGGTTCCCATGACTGCCTGTGAAACAAGATTCGGCGCGGTCTCGGCATAGATAGTTGCATACATCTTGCTCAAGCCACCAAGGAATACACCTTCAGCAGCCCCGTAAGCCAAAACTAAGGCTGGGCTAACTTGCTTCTTGAAAATGTTCGCAAAGGCTAGACCTAGCCCAACGATCATTGCTACGAAAGTTAGACCTGGCATCGACCAGCCGACAAATGCGCCAGCAAGTAACAGCGCAAACAACATGCCGGTTTTTACGATTACATCATCCATCGTCAATCGAGCACCTGAGTACTCTGGCTGACCTAGTACGCCCTGTTCGACTGTTTCGCCGCCAAAGCTCTCGCCAGTTGCGCGAATCAGGACTGGATTACGACTTGCCATGATTATTTCCTCCCGTGGGACGACTATCGTCTCCATCTGCTTAACTTCTACCCTGAATATAACCCGTTAAACCAAGAAATGACCCGCTGAGGCTCAAGAGCTTTCGCTTATATTCCTTGAATTTGGTACCCCTGGTCGGACTTGAACCGACACTGGCACGATTTTAAGTCGTGTGCCTCTAACCGATTGGGCTACAGGGGCGTGGTGTTTTCCACCGACTAATCCTGACAGGTTATGCCAGAACTTCCTAACTGGGGTTAGAAACCAATGCTCGGGCGATTCCATCCAAGATGTCACGTTCCGAGACCATCACATCGGTAAGTCCTGTTCTCGCCATGATTCGATCAAGTACCAATGCACCCGAGCCAATCACGTCAATTCGACCTTCATGCATAGGTCCTAGCGTTGAGCGCTGAGCCCGCGTCATGCTCAATAGTTCTTGAGTTACGCGATGTACTTTCTCGGCTGAAATTCGACTGCCATGAATTGCGTCTGAGTTGTATTCAGTGAGTCCTAGTGCCAGCGCCGCAACAGTGGTTACCGAACCAGCTAGGCCAATAAGGCTCTTGGCTTCTGCGATGGGCACTGCAAAATATGCTCGGTCAATTGCAGCATCAATGTCTGCAGTTGCTGCAGCAATTTGGTCAGCGGTTGGTGGATCACTAACCAAATGTCGTTCCGTCATTCGCACGCATCCCACGTTTGTGCTAATCGCTGCTGTCGGTTTGGTTGTGCCTAGAACAAACTCGGTCGAGCCACCACCAATGTCGACCACCAAGTAAGGCGGAGTTGGCACTGGTTCGAAATTCAGTAAATCAGCAGTTGCACCGAGGAATGAAAGTGCAGCTTCTTCGTCACCGCTGATTATGTCTGGTTCAATTCCAAGTCGAGCCACGATGCCATCAACAAACTCGCCTCGATTTGAAACATCTCGACTTGCACTGGTTGCAACAAATCGAACCCTCTCGGGTTTATGTGTTTGGATCAATTCGGTGTACGTGTCAATGGCAGCAAAAGTTCGAGCTAAAGCCGCTTGGGAGAATTCACCTGTCTTGTCCACGCCTTCTCCCAGCCGAACAATGACCATTGTTCGCACAATGTCGGTAAGTTTTTCGTCTTCGACATCAGCGATCAAGAGTCGAATCGAATTTGTGCCGCAATCAATTGCTGCCACTCTCAAGATCTTCACCTCCACATGGTCCAGTCTGTCCCCAGTCTTTGAGCATAGCGAGTGCAATATCTCCAAGGGGGTTTACTCCTGGACCAGCAGCAAGTGAATGGCCGATCAAAACGTGAAGGCACTTAACGCGCGTCGGCATTCCACCTGCGCTTACTCCTGCAATTTCTTCCACATGTTCAATCGCTTCTCGTTGCGCCAAATAAACTTCGTGCGCAGTTTCGTAACGTGCAGCGAGTTCTGGATCTTCCGCAATTGCATTCGCCAACTCTTTCATCACACCGTTTGCCTCTAACGTTCCGATCGCTCCGGTCGCTTTTGGGCACGTCATGTAATAAAGGGTTGGAAATGGTGTGCCATCATCCAAACGCGGTGAAGTTTTTAGCACATCTGGTTGCCCACATGAGCAGCGATGCGCGACTTCAATCACGCTTCTGGGGTCACGGCCAAGTTGAGCACGGACTGCTGCAAAGTCTTCTGGAGTAAGCATCGTGTTACTGAGGTAAGTCGTCGGATTGCACGACTAACGGATCATTAGCTGGTGGCGGATTGTCCGCAAGTTTGGTACTGCTCCAAAGTTTGGTGTACCAGGCTGAGTCATCGTTTGGAACTAGTGCGCCGGGTACGCCAGTGATCGCAGTGTTTGTCTCTTCATCAAGTACTACGAACCCAATTTCACCCGGAAACACATAGTTCAGTCGCTCCCGCGCAAGAGCTTGCAAGTAAGCCGGATCTGCGAGTCTTGCTCGACGATCCGTTAAATCATCGATCTTTTCTTGCTGGGACACTACTTGTTGTTCCAAATCTTTGATCTCGCGACGCTCTTGAATCAAAGCACGAAGTGGTACCGCCAAGGTGAGCATGATAAAAACGCCCGCAAGAATCATTGCAATTGCGCGCGCATTTATTCTGGGAGTGATCCTTGGAGAAGATGCCACGATTTAATTGTGCCGTGCTTAGCCCTTGAAACGAGGGAATGCGCTACGTCCGGCGTATCGCGCCGTTTCATCGAGATCTTCTTCAATGCGCAGCAACTGGTTGTACTTAGCAACCCGATCAGACCGGGCTGGCGCCCCACTCTTGATTTGGCCACAGTTGAATGCAACTGCTAGATCTGCAATTGTGGTGTCTTCTGTTTCACCAGAACGGTGACTCATCATTGTGGCGAATCCAGCGCGATGCGCCATTTCAACAGACTCGGCAGTTTCAGTTAGCGAACCAATTTGATTTACCTTAACCAACAATGCATTCGCAGATTTTAGTTCAATGCCTTTAGAAATGCGCTCAGTGTTTGTCACGTAATGATCATCACCAACAATTTGAATTTGGTCCCCCATTACGGACGTAAAGTGCACCCAGGAATCCCAGTCATCTTCAGCGAGTGGATCTTCGATTGAAACAATTGGGAAATCTTTAACAAGTTGGGCGTACAGTTCAATCATTTGTTCAGTAGATCGAGCTGTCCCTTCAACATGGTAGCTACCATCCTTGAAGAATTCAGTGGCAGCAACATCCATAGCAAGCGCAACATCAGTTCCTAACTTGAAGCCCGCTTTTGTAATTGCTTCCGAAATCAGTTCTAGAGCTGCGCGATTACTTGGCAAATTAGGTGCAAAGCCACCTTCATCACCCAGGCCAGTTGAAAGGCCGTTAGATTTCAAGACACTTTTTAGTGAGTGATAAACCTCGGCTCCCATTCTTAGTGCATCATGGAATGAGTCTGCACCGATTGGGGCAATCATGAATTCTTGAAAATCAACATCGCTATCAGCGTGCGCACCACCATTAATAATGTTCATCATTGGCACGGGCAATATGTGAGCGTTTGGGCCGCCGATGTATCGATACAAGGGCAAACCGGAAGATTGGGAGGCGGCTTTTGCCACTGCCATAGAAACACCAAGAATTGAGTTAGCGCCCAGGCGTGCTTTGTTTGGTGTTCCATCTAGCGCAATCATCGTGTCATCAATAAATCTTTGGTCGGTGGCATCGAATCCAATAACCGCTGGCATGATTTCATCTTCAATTGCAATAACTGCCTGGATTACACCTTTGCCTAAATATCGCTCGTCACCATCACGCAGTTCAACTGCCTCAAATGCGCCCGTAGATGCGCCAGAGGGAACCGCAGCTCGACCCACACTGTCGTCATCAAGTGTGACTTCAACTTCGACCGTTGGATTACCGCGGGAATCTAAGATTTCGCGGGCTCTAACATCAGAGATACTTGACACAGAATGACTCCAATAGATTCAGACAAATTTTCTGCAAGGTTTCCTTGCCGGTACTTAAAGTCTAGTGATTTTGATTGTTTCCTTGGAGAAACCTTTGATTAAAGGCCTTCAGATTCCCGGACTCTGACGCGATATCTCATCATTTCTGCCCGCAATACAGATTCAGACTCAATGTCTACCTCACGAGCAAGTTCAACAGTTGCAATCAACAAGGCAGCAACGCTCTCTTGATTAACTTCCCCAATTATGTTTCGTAACTCTTCTTTAATTTGGGGCGCTCCCGCAGTGATTCCACTTTTTCGCGCCCGATAAATCAGTTGAGTCGCCAGCTGTAACGCTGGCATCGCCTGGGGCACTCCATCTGTTACAGATTCTCGTTGTTTTTCTTCTTGTTTGACTTTGGCCCAATTTGCTTCAAGTTCTTCACTTGAAGTAACAACCAGGTCAGTAAAAACATGTGGGTGACGTCGAACTAACTTGTCAACAACTCCTTGCGCTACTGCATCGAGTGAAAATGTAGCATCCGATTCTTGGGCGATACGGGCATGAAACACAACTTGTAAAAGTAGGTCGCCAAGTTCTTCGCGGAGTGAGCCTAGATCACCTTGGTCCATAGCCTCTAGCGCTTCATAGGTTTCTTCCAATAGGTACCTAGCTAAACTCGCATGTGTTTGCTCGGCATCCCAAGGACAGCCACCGGGACTTCTTAACTGGTCAATCACTTGTACTAACTGATCAACCGATGAATTCATAATTGGCTTAACCTAATGAGATCGGAAGTGGTACTGCCAATGTTGAATCACCTGGCGTGCTGATGAGATTGCTTGGATCCCAAGTACCAAACCTAGGGTTCAATTCAACGCCTATTTCTTGACTCAAATTCGTTAGGTAGTCGGTCATAGCTAAAAATTGGGTTTGGTTGTCTAAACCTGGTGCAAGTTTTTCCATAAGTGCCCGCTGCACCATAATCTCGTACATAAATCCATCAACATCATCTGCTGGAACCGAATTTTGCGACGCTAATTGCGCTTCGATTGTTTCTTTTGCGTACTGCGCGAAAACTTCATCTCGGTAGGCAGCAACGTCAAGTTCAGTGATGTTGATACCTTCACGGGCAACGACTTCTTCAAGTAGCGAAATAAGTACAAAGTGATCAACTGCGCGCTGATTGATTTGGATCAAACTTGGAACTTCGCTAATTAAAGTTGGATCCGTAACTTGAATTTGGGCACGGACTTTGTCAACGCGATCTGAAATAGCCGAAGCAGGAATCACCTTGCCATTAACTACAACTGCACTTCCAGCAAGTTTTGGGGAGTCAGAGCAACCTGTTAGGACTGCAACACCGAGAAGCATGGTTGCAATTAAACGAAGTTTCACAGATGTTCCTTTCAAGAACCGACTCCTTAATTTTATTAGGAAGATGCAACTGTCGACGACACCCAGGTATTAACCCATTCCACTAGGTCAATATCCGCAGCTTCAGTCGCAGATCCAATCAAGGCACCCTTAGGTCGAGGCACCACAATCGTACGTGTTGCAGGCTTTATTACCGATCCTGGATACAACCGATTTAGGCGCAGCACTTTTGATTCGGGTAGCTCAACTGGGGAAAACTTTACGTGACTAGACGTGGCGATGACTTCTGTGATGCCAACTGCCTGCAACGAAACGCGCAATCTGGCAATCGAAACTAAAGTTTCTACCGGAGCCGGCATAGAACCATATCGATCGGCTAATTCTTCAACGACACCGGTTACGTCTTCATTTGTTCTAGCATCGGCCAGGCGCCGATACGCCTCAAGGCGCAGTCTTTCTTCTGGAACATAGTCGTGAGGCAAGTGAGCATCCACTGGTAGTTCAACTTTCACAATCTCTTCCACAATTGCTACACCGCCGGTTTTCACTTCTTCAACAGCTTCACTAACGAGTCGTACGTATAAATCAAATCCCACATCGGCGATGTGCCCACTTTGCTCGCCACCAAGTAAGTTTCCGGCACCGCGAATCTCGAGATCCTTCATGGCTACCGCCATGCCAGATCCCAAATCCGTGTGAGCCGCAATGGTCGAAAGTCGATCATGAGCAGTTTCGCTTAGCGGCTTATCTGGCGAATACAAGAAGTAGGCATAACCACGCTCGCGACTTCGACCAACACGGCCACGCAACTGATGCAACTGGGATAAACCAAATGTGTCAGCACGATCAACTATCAACGTATTTGCGTTTGGAATGTCTAGGCCACTTTCAATGATGGTCGTGGAAACTAGAATGTCGTACTTGTGTTCCCAAAAATCAACAATGATTTGTTCAAGTGTAGTTTCATTCATTTGCCCATGCGCTACGGCGATGCGAGCTTCTGGAACGAGTTCCGCCAATTTACTTGCTACTCGATTAATGCTTTCCACGCGATTATGAACAAAGAAGATTTGTCCTTCGCGAATAAGTTCTCGGTGAATTGCAGCCGTAATAAATTTTTCGTCGTATGGTCCAACCGTAGTTAGAACTGGATGGCGCTCTTCAGGTGGGGTTTGAATCGTCGACATCTCGCGCAATCCCGTGACAGCCATTTCCAGAGTTCGTGGGATCGGGGTTGCCGACATAGTAAGCATGTCAACGTTGGCACGAAGCGCTTTCAAGTGCTCTTTATGCTCAACACCAAATCTTTGTTCCTCATCAACGATCACCAAACCAAGATCCTTGAAGCGAACTTCCGGATTAAACAGACGATGTGTGCCGATCACCATGTCTATCGATCCCTCGGTGATTCCACTTATGACCTCACGCACCTGGGCATCTGATTGAAATCGGGAAAGTGCTGCTAACTTAACTGGAAATTGTGCGTATCTACGCGAGAAAGTTTCAAAGTGCTGCTGCACTAAAAGTGTTGTGGGAACCAAAATTGCCACTTGCTTGCCATCTTGGACTGCCTTAAAAGCTGCTCTAACCGCAATTTCAGTTTTACCGTAACCAACATCACCACAGATCAATCGATCCATCGGAATGTCATTTTCCATATCGCGCTTAACTTCTTCGATTGTGACGAGTTGGTCGGGCGTTTCGACATACTCAAAAGCATCTTCAAGTTCGCGCTGCCATGGAGTGTCTGGCGAAAACGAGAATCCTTTACTCGCCATGCGAGCGGCATAAAGTCGAATCAGTTCTCCAGCAATCTGTCGGACGGCTCGGCGCGCCCGCGATTTAGTTGCTGCCCAATCCCCACCACCAAGTCGATTAAGTGAGGGTGCTTCCCCACCGACATACCTAGTAACTTGATCAAGTTGGTCGCTTGGGACATAAAGTCGGTCACCACGTTGTCCACGTTTGCTCGCGGCGTATTCAATAACTAAGTATTCACGCGTGGCATTAGCGACGGTTCGCTGTGACATCTCGATGTATTTACCCACACCGTGCTGTTCGTGAACAACATAGTCCCCACTCTTTAGCGTTAGCGGATCAATTACGACCCGACGTTTACTAGGTAATGATCGATTTTCCTTTGAGGCATCGCGGCTGCCGAACAAATCAACTTCGGTAACCAAGACCAATCTGGCAGATCTGACGTTTATTCCTGATCCTTGATGACCAACGGTTACTTCAATAACTTGGTCTTCTAGACCAATAGTTAGTTCTTCAGTTTGACGAGCTGGGATTCCTAATTCCATAAGCGTTGCAACCAAGCGCTCGGTAGAGCCGTGACCCGCCATGGAAACCGCTACCCGCGATCCTGCTTTCCACCACTGCCGAATATCTGTCACAAAATCTTCTACTTTGGAGTGGTAATCCGGTGTCGCCTCAACCTCTGGAGACTCGTCTAACGGTCCAGCTAATGTCGTCAAGCCGAGCCAGGCATGTGAAGTATTGCTTTCCCGAAGTTCACGATAATCGCGGAAGGCACTCGCCTCTAGGTCAATCGGTGAAACATTTCCTGCTGTTGCGTTACTCCATGAAGCCTCGAGGAATTCGGCGCTTGTGGAAACCAATTCATGCGCTCTAGTTTCTAAGCGCTCGGGTTCGGACTCAATGATTACAGCTTTCTTGTCGATCACGTCGATCAGCATTTCAAGTTTGGGAACCAAGACGGGAATCAAACTTTCCATACCTTCAGCTGCGATTCCAGCGGCAATCTTTTCCAGCATTTCAGATAACTCTGGATGTGCCCCGATCAGGCTTGCTGCTTTTGCAGCTACGGCATCAGTTATCAAAAGTTCTCGACACGCAGTTGCAAAAATTCGATCCACTGCAATTCCGAGTGAACGTTGATCTGCGATTGAGAATGCGCGAATTTCTTCAACTGTGTCTGCCCAGAACTCGACACGTAACGGATGCTCTAAGGCTGGTGGAAACAAATCAACAATGCCTCCACGAACGGCAAACTGACCGCGGCGATCAACTAGATCAACGCGATCAAATCCCAATCGAGATAGTTCGGAAAC
>CANKTT010000044.1 GCA_947486505.1 Actinomycetota bacterium
ACACGCCTGCAGGTAGGTTGCAACAGGTTGTTGGTAACAACAATCGCAGATGGATGATCATCGCGCGCAAGCGTACAGAATCCGGCTTACAGACCGACTCGTCTATTTTTCCAACTTCTAAAGAGTAAAATCTGGATATGAGTTACTTAGTTGTCTTTCGTTCCACGAGGAAATTAGACGACGGAGCGATGTATTCCGAGTGGTCTGAAAAAATGGAAACTCTTGTTAAGACTATTGATGGCTATGAAAAACACTTTGGATTTCGGGATCCAGAAACACGTGATGGGGTAACAATCTCTTACTTCAGTTCGCTTGAAGCAATCTCTGAGTGGAAAAACTTGGCAGATCACGGAACGGCGCAAAGATTTGGACGAGAAAACTTCTACGAGGAATATTCCGTGCAAGTATGTGAAATTCTTCGAGATTACGAATTTCGCGTATAACTACGACGAATCCGGCTTACAGACCGACCCTTTTTTAAATGTTGGTGGGAGCAGGGTAAAACTGCGCTGACCTTTCTGAATTATTTGAAAGAATTCTTGACATTACCTTTGACAATTTTTCTTAAGATTACGGGCAGCAAAGTTGGGTGCTTCGCCAGTGACACAGATTGGATGACTCAAAGGGAGGTTGCAAGAGTTGCAATGCTGATTGCGAGCATCACGATGGCAGGCAGGGTTCCTTTAAGGTTATCTTTTACTCGAAGGTGAGCACCAACTGCAAGGACGAAATAGATCGACAAGCCGACTGCGGCAGCGATTCCGATTTCATCGATAGCCAAACCGACGATCAATCCGACAGCTGCCAGCATTTTGATCAAGCCGAGAATGTTGCAGAGTTTGGGTGGACATCCAACAGCTTCAGCAGCTTTCATAACGCTCGGTAGCTTGAGAAAGTCTCCGATTGCCGACGCTGTACAAAGAACCGCAAGGACGACGCTGAGGATCGAGTGGGCTGAATTCATAGCTCCATTTTATACTGACACTCGATCCGGCTTACAGACCGAATCTTCGTTAACTAATTCCGGCGCGAGGCAGTTATTCTTTTAAGAACGATCCCACTTAAACTTACGCACACTAAAGAACAGACCGATTGCTAGCCAGATCACCAAAACAACAAATGTTTTCTGGAGCTCCCAAGATTGTGCAACCTCTTGGGCAGCAAAAGACTCTGGAAGAAAAACTGAACGCATTCCTTGTGTTAACCATTTCAGTGGGAAAATTGCTGCTATCTGCTGCATCCATGCTGGTAGCAGAGTAAAGACGAAGAAAACGCCACTGATAAATTGCAAAACAATGACGATTGGTGTGACTACCGCTGATGCTCCTCGACCGCTTTTGGGAACAACTGAAAAAGCGATTCCAAGTGAAGTGGAGCAGGCAGTGCCGAGTAAAACTAACCAAGCAAAGGTAAGCCACTTACTTGACTCTGTTGGCATGTCTAATCCAAAGAAGGCGACTCCAAATCCCAGTAACAAGATGATTTGAATCACCATGCTCACAAAGATCAGAATTACTTTTCCAATAAAGTAACTTGAAGCTGGCATTGGTGTTCCACGCAAACGCTTCAATGCGCCAACATCACGTTCCATTGGGATAGTGATAGCCAAAGTTTGAAATCCAGTATTAACAAGACCTGATGCGATCATGCCAGCTACAAAGTACTGCGAGAAGGTAACTCCAGGTGCAATCGTGTTTTGGAAAACCGAGCCAAAGATCGCGAGCAAGATAACTGGAAACAGCAGGGTAAAGACAACTGATTCTCGCTGGCGAGCAAATTGTCGAATCTCTAAACCACCGCGTCGAATACCCAATTGAAGAGCGCTAGGAATCTTATTCATCAACGACCCCAATCATCTCAAGGTAAATATCTTCAAGTGATGGGCGAGTAACTACTAATTCAGGAACTTCGCCATTGAATCTGGCGGAAAGGGCCGAAACAACTGAGGTGGGGCTATCTGTTTTTTCAGATTTAGTCTCGGCTCCGTCGCGCCACTGAACCGTTGCTTGCGAAGTTGCTCTTCCACCTAAATCAGCAGGTGTTGATACTTCCACAATCACACCCTTATTGATAACTGCAACGCGATCGGCAAGGGCTTCGGCCTCATCTAGGTAATGAGTCGTTAGCAGGATTGATGTTCCATTGGAGCGAAGCTGCTGGATGAGCGCCCAGAAGGCACGACGTGCCTCGGGATCAAACCCTGTTGTTGGTTCATCCAGGAAGAGCAACTCTGGACTACCTATTATTCCCAAAGCAACATCTAGCCGTCTGCGCTGGCCACCGGAAAGGTTGCGAATTAATGCGCTTTCTTTTTCCTTTAATCCAACAGAGTAAATGACCTCATCCACATTTCGAGGGTTTGAGTAGTAACCGCTGAAGTGATTGATAATTTCTGCAACCGTCAAATCGTCCGCATCCGAGGAGTTTTGTAAAATGATGCCAATGCGATTGCGCCAGATACGAGATTCACGACCGCGGGTTTGTGGATCAAAGCCAAGCACAGAGACTGAGCCTGCGTCTCGAGTTCGAAAGCCTTCAAGAATTTCGACTGTAGTTGTTTTACCCGCACCGTTTGGGCCAAGAAGTGAAAAAATCTCACCTTGCGCGATTTCAAGATCAACCCCGCGCACCGCATGGACATCGCCATAGCTTTTCTTCAGCCCTTTTACCTCAATGAGGTTCATGCAAAAATGTTACCATGTGAAAATTCACTCAGGGACGTTATAGAAATTGCTAAGATAACATTGTATTAATGCGATGTAGTATTTATACGCAAAACTAGGCAGTTTTGCTAAAGATATTTGGGCAAGAACATGGGCACGCACTCAATACTTCTTGCGTTGCAGGATAACTCTAGGTGTCAGTATGTATCCGGCTTACAGACCGACTCGTCTACTTTTCCTCGGTCTGGTTGCGCGGCGAATACACATGGTGGAGACACCTCAAGCGTCGAATGTCAAAAAGCATTTCGATTGCGCCGAATGATTTTGTAACTGAAGTTAGACTTGCGGTAATCAAGATTGAGGGGACTTGCTATGAGGCAACTACTGGTTCGCTTGTTTTTGCCTACACTTGCTTTCTCGCTCGTGTTGGTATCTCCACATACTGCACAAGCAGTCTCCACAACGATTGTGATCAATGAAATTGATTGCCGCGGAAATGACTGGATCGAGATCGGAAACCGAACCTCGCGGGGAATTGACATTTCTGGGTGGCTACTTTCAGATAAAGCACTAAATTCAACAGCACCTGGGCATGTCTATACGTTTCCCACTGGAACTCGCATATCGGCAAAAGGTCATTTAGTCGTTCAGCAGAGTGGAACTGGAAACAAACGCCTTGGCTTTGGCATAGATTGCCTCAAGGGAGGAACCGTAAAGCTTGGTTACCAAAACGGATCCACAATTGCCGAAGTTGATTCAGTTAGTGTTCCGCTTATTGCACCAAAGACTTCTTACGGGCGCCTTCCTGATTTAACTGGGGGATTTACTCAAACGACTCCGACAAAGCAAACAGTTAACTATGGAGTTAAGCCAATTTTGACTAGTGCAAAAACCAAGGAGTGCGTAAAGGGTAACGCTTGCAAATTGACTTTGAGTGCCCGAAATGCACCAACTTACAAACTGGAAAAGAAATTAGCTGGTGTAACAATCACATCTAAAGGTGTGATTACTGTGAGTACTTCAAGGATTGGAACCTTTAAGCCTTCGGTAGTGATGACCAATTCATTTGGCTCCACTACGACGACGATTACCGTGAATGTGAAGTCTCGCTAGGAAACTAAGCACAAATTGCTTGAAAGCAAGTTAGTGTTATGAATTCTTGGCCTGATATCTCTGGTTGCTTCGATTCCAGCACAGTACTTACTAAACGAAGTTGGATGAAAACCTTGTCTCCGAAGATGCCGTGCTGTTTCTGAAATCGGGTGAGTTGACTTAACCTCTACCAGAACTAATCCAGTAGCTAGTGCTACTTGTTTTGCGTTTGAATCAAGTACTAAAGATGAATCTATGGTTATTCGTTCAACGCTGTCTCGATTAATGAGTGTAGATCGTTTGAATGAAGTGACTGCAGATTCAGTCAAATTTGAAGCCAATTGGGCATAACGAGGCGTTGGGTAGATTTGAGCTATCGCTGTATCGATTAGTGAAATCTCCGCTGGGCCGACATTTGAGTGACCTTCAAAAAGCGTTTTGTGGGTTTGTCCATTGCCGAGTTTGGCTTTCACTTCAAGCCGCGTTCGATTCGATTCAACGTAGTGACGCGCTCGAACTTTGATTCGGCGACTGCGTCCCTGTGCATGATCACGGTGAAGAAGCAGATCGGGGGTATCAAAATATGTGGTTTGGTATGTGAACTCGTTGTGGCCCGCAATTTCCAGTACCCCAAAATTCGTCGATGCTTGGGTCAGAAACTGGTCGATAGCGCGACTTTCCATAAAGAATTTGGTGTCGTAGCGACGTGTCATGCTCCATGTGGCATCTAGATCCGCCAGCGATATGGAAGAAAATGATGTCAGAGCAGAAAGCGGTGCTGACATTACTTAGAAACTCGGCGGAATGTTACGTCTACAGTTGTGGTTTCTTGAAGTAAGTTCACTCCAGTTATCTTCATGTGGATGATGTTGGCATTAAGCAACTTGCCTAGGTGCCTCTCTAACTCAACCGGATCTGGGATTGCGGTATCAACAACGATCACTGAGCTTTCAGTAGCCAAACGAAACCTTTCGCTATCAACTAGTGCCATAGCAACAATCATGAATACAACAAGAATGAAGGGAAGCAACAAGCCGGCAAGATCTGTTGCACAAATCAAGGCGATGGCGAGAGAAATAAAGAAATACGCAATTTGAGTGGGCAAAAATTCAAAGCTTCGTAGACGAATAATCGATAGCACACCAAATAGTGCAAAGCCAACAGCCGAAGAAATTGGACTAAAGGAAAGCGTAGTTAAAACCGAAAATAGTCCAACGTTGCAAGCAAGAAAGACTGCAACTAGATCAGGTCGACGGTAGTTGCGGAAGTAAAAGCCAAGCAACAAGACGCAGATGGCAACGAAGTCGAGAATCAAGCGGGGGATAATGAGGCCCAGATCAGCTACTTGTTGAGTTTCCATGGCTATTCCTTATCTTTAGATTCATCTGCTATTTTGCTTTGACGCGAACAGCAACTGACCATGGAGTTGTTCCGACGCTTGTTACAACTCTCACTCGATAGTAGGAGATAGCGCCAGGTTTAACGTTCTTGATAACGGTCTTTGTGGCAGAAGTTGGTGTCAGATTCGACCAGGTAGTTCCGTTCGTTGATCGTTGCAATTGGTAACGCGTAGTTGCAACGCCGGGAACTTTTCTTTCGGCCCAAGATAATGCAATAGTTCGTGAAGTTAGTTGGGCCGATAGGGTTGGTTGAGTGAGCGCCAATGGTTTAGCTATTGCACTTACTTGAGCGCTACGTACACTCATGAAATTCAACATAGATTCAACTTGACCGTTAGCACAATCTTCATCGCAAACGCGGTAAGGATCCGTTTGAGGACCCATACTGCTTGCCAAAATTCCATCGTAAATGTCACGAGGCGTGCTATCTAAGCCGATGTACTGTGCCTTGTACCAAACATAAGTAAGTGAATCGGTGTACATGGATCGACAAGGAGCGTAGCTCAAACATTTAGAGACCATTATGGCCTGTCCCGCATCCGCCATGTATAAATCTTGGAGTCCACCCCAGGTTTGATCAGTCCCCCAAGGGAACATTCTGAATTTTCCGTTAGCGTCACTATGAAGATAGAAGTTGTTTCTATTGGTTGCGTAACCGTCCCAATGGCCAACGTACATTTCTGTTGCCCATGCCAAAGTCATTTGTTTCAGGTGAGTTCGCTTGAGCATTTCGTTGTACCAAGCAGCGCCATCCAGTTGATTGATGCGAACCAAATCGTCGAAACCGCTTCTACTATCTTCATTGCCCAAATCTGTCTGCATGACAGCGCCTTCATAAGTATCTGGAAAGTAGGGTGTTCCACCTTCGTACAGGTGTGTGGTTCCCGTTACCCATCGGGCTAACGCAACATCATCCATGGTTTCAATGTTTGGGTGTAGGCCATAGTCGACGCAAGTTGATCCTGGTTCAGGATTCATATCTTGCGCGCAGTTCATGTAAATGCGCACATAGCCAACACGGGGAGCAGCCACTCCTACGTTGCGGAAAAGTCGGTACGACGTAGCCTCATGCACATATGAACCATCTTGAACAGCGTTATTAAAAGTAAGTTTCTTTAGGCCAAGAAGTCTTTGATTCTTATTACTTGCGAAGTTGACCTTTACCTTGAAGCCAGCCTTACCACTTAGTGGCGTAAGAGACCCCCAGCCACCCTTTAAGCGGATTCCAACATCTAGTGGTCCATAGGTTGAGGTTTCGGTTTTAATCCTGATCTTGGCTGGAACGTAAGTGAAATTAGTTGCGCGGTACCACATCGCTTCACTCTCGACTGTGAATTCACTGTTAATGATGTCGATAGAAGTTTGCGGGACAATCAAATCAACTCTGTTTACGGTTGTTGGATTAAACAACACTGCAGCAGGATCTGTGCCTTCAACATCTAGCTGCACTGACGAACTGGCTGGTGCAGCGCCGATCCCTAAGCCCACCAGCAGCATAATAACAATTCCAAGAATCGCTCTGCGCAACCGATTGATTCTCATTCGTTCATCTTACATTGGGGCTTACTTGAGTGATTGATTTCCCCTAGGCGTACAGAATCCGGATTACAGACCGACTCGTCTATTTAAACCTCAAATGTTGCATTAATGCTATGTAGCATGTATACTACATTTTATGAGCAGAAATCCTGAAAATCCGGTTTACAACCGCATTGAGGCAGCGCGTTTGGCAATGGGCCTAACGCGCCAAGAACTAGCTGACAAAGCTGGCGTTCATTACCAAACGATTGGTTATTTAGAGCGCGAGGAATACAGCCCTTCTTTAGTTCTGGCATTGCGAATTTCAAAGGTCCTAGATCAAGAAGTTTCTGACCTGTTCTCGCTATCTCCGATTCGGAAGGAAAAGTAAGCATGCCAAGGAACAACAAGATTTACTGGTTTGAAGGTGTCACAGAGAAGGGAACTAAGGCTCTTCTTAATGATGAGAACCCTAAGTTTAATTGGCTTCGTCTCCAGCGAAATAGAAGAATCCTAGTAGTTGTTGTTTGGATAGGACTAGTTCTTGTTGCAATGGGAAGTTACTGGCCCACGCTAAAGACAAATCTTTCTCTGTCTAGCGGAGTCGATTTAATCGTCTTTTCCGTTACCGCAATCTTTGTGATCCTGGCTGTGATTGCTGCAGTTATGGGTGATGCAATCGCGATTGCAGTTTTCGCCTACCTGAGTTCGACTATGCGTAATCGAATCATCAAGCGAAGGGCCGCAAAAGGTAAAACTGGTGAATCGCCTAAGTTTGAAAAAGCAGTCCGAATGTTCGATAAGTATGGAATCTATGGCATGGCAATTGCTGCTCCAGGTTTAATTGGAACTCAGATTGCTGCGATGGCATCTGTGGCGGCAGGAGTTAAGCCATTTCGAGCATCGACGCTCATAATTGCTAGCACCTTGATTTGGTCTGCTGGAATCGCAATTGCAATGGTTGCCTTTGATGTAAGGCTAGATCTTTCCTAGTCATTACTTCTGGACGGACTGACCTAGCCTTCAGTCCAATTCCCTCAAATTGTGCAGTCGTGCCCCACTTGTAGACTGAGAATCACAGCGTCAAAGGAAAGGATCTGCCATGTCGGATTCAGGAAAGTGCCCAGTAGCTCACGGAGCGGTAACCGAAGTTGGTACCTACAACATGGCTTGGTGGCCAAAGGCTCTTAATTTGGACATTTTGCACCAAAATGACAAAAAGACCAACCCACTTGGTGAGGACTTCAATTACCAAAAAGAAGTTCAGACTTTAGATTTTGCTGCCTTGAAAAAGGACATGCACGCATTAATGACTGATAGCCAGGATTGGTGGCCAGCAGACTGGGGTCACTATGGCGGCTTGATGATTCGTATGTCATGGCACGCAGCCGGTACTTACCGCACAGCCGATGGTCGCGGTGGCGCCGGAACCGGCAACCATCGCTTTGCACCGCTTAACTCCTGGCCAGACAATGCCAACCTTGATAAGGCTCGTCGCTTACTTTGGCCAATCAAGAAGAAGTATGGCAACAAAGTCAGCTGGGCTGACCTTATGGTTCTTGCTGGAACCATTGCATATGAATCAATGGGCCTAAAAACTTTTGGTTTTGGTTTTGGTCGCGCAGATACTTGGGGTCCAGAAAAAGATATTTACTGGGGTTCAGAAACTGAATTCTTAGCACCAAGTGAAAACCGTTACGCCGACATTAGTAATGCATCCACTTTGGAGAACCCGCTTGCCGCAGTTCACATGGGATTGATCTACGTAAACCCAGAAGGCGTAAACGGAGTTTCTAACCCATTAATGACTGCGGCGCACATTCGTGAGACTTTTGCGCGCATGGCCATGAACGATGAAGAAACTGTTGCGCTAACTGCAGGTGGTCACACCGTAGGTAAGGCACACGGCAATGGCAACGGCGCACTACTTGGACCTGAGCCAGAAGGTGCTGATGTTTGGGAACAAGGCCTTGGTTGGAATAACCACACCAAGCGTGGGATTGGTCGCGACACTGTAACGAGTGGAATCGAAGGCGCTTGGACAACTCACCCGACTAAATGGGATGACGGTTACTTCGATTTGTTGTTCAAGTACGAATGGGAATTGAAGAAGTCTCCAGCTGGTAAACAGCAATGGGAACCGATCAACATCGCTGAGGAAGACAAACCAGTTGACGTTGAAGATCCGTCAATTCGATACAACCCAATCATGACTGACGCTGACATGGCGATGATCAAAGATCCGATCTATCGCGAAATCAGCGAACGCTTCCGCGACGATCAGGATTACTTGTCCGAAGTATTTGCACGCGCTTGGTTCAAGCTAACTCACCGCGACATGGGACCTAAGGCTCGTTACATCGGTCCAGATGTTCCGGCTGAAGATTTGATCTGGCAGGATCCAGTTGCTGCAGGCAGCACGAACTATGACGTAGATGCAGTTAAGTCACAGATCGCAGCTTCAGGTCTATCTGTTTCTGACATGGTTTCAACTGCTTGGGATAGCGCTCGCACCTTCCGTGGTTCAGACCTTCGTGGTGGCGCAAACGGAGCTCGTATTCGTTTAGCCCCCCAGAAGGATTGGCAGGGTAACGAGCCAGAGCGTTTGACTCGCGTACTTTCAGTTCTGGAACCAATTGCGGCAAAGTCAGGCGCAAGCTTGGCTGACGTGATCGTGTTGGCAGGAAATGTTGGTGTTGAGCAGGCAGCTAAGGCTGGCGGCCAGGACATCAAGGTGCCGTTCCAGGCAGGACGTGGCGATGCAACGCAGGAAAACACCGATGTTGAATCCTTCGCGCCGCTTGAGCCAGTCGCAGACGGTTTCCGTAACTGGCAAAAAGATGACTACGTTGTGACACCAGAAGAACTACTATTGGATCGCGCACAACTATTGGGTCTAACTGCACCGGAAATGACTGTTCTTGTAGGTGGCATGCGTGCCATTGGTACTAACTACGCAGGAACCAAGCATGGCGTGTTTACTGATCGTGAAGGCGCATTGACTAATGACTTCTTCGTGAATCTCACTGACATGGGATTTGCCTGGGAACCAGCAGGCGAGAACGTTTACAACATCCGTAGTCGCAAGACTGGCGATGTTAAGTTCACCGCAACTCGCGTGGACTTGGTGTTTGGTTCAAACTCAGTACTTCGCGCTTACGCCGAGGTTTACGCTCAAGACGACAACCAAAAGAAGTTTGTAACTGACTTCGTTGCCGCCTGGGTAAAGGTAATGAACGCAGATCGCTTCTAATTATTAAATCTAAAAAGAGAGGCACTCAGATTTGGGTGCCTCTCTTTTAGTTGTTGTGTGTCCTAAGAATATGTGCTCAGGTTAGGTAATACTTAAATCATGACCAAATATACCGCAGGCCGAGGCCTTGGAATCATGTTGCTAGTGGCTGGCGTTGCACACTTTGTTGCCCCAGCCGGTTTCGACAAAATTGTTCCACCAGTTTTGCCGTTCGAACCAAGATTTTGGACATACTTAAGTGGCGCTGCTGAGTTAACAGTAGGGGCAATGATGTTTGCGCCAATGTCAAAGACTTTATTCGGGAAACCGACTAGACAACTAGGTGTTTGGGCTGCCTTTGCGTTATTCGTTTTGGTTTTCCCAGCGAACATTTACATGGCAATTGACTGGATGGATCATGAAATGCCAGATCCACTAATTGCCTTAGCGCGACTGCCGCTGCAGTTCGGTTTGTTCTACTGGTGCTGGGCCTTGAATAAGGACATGAACCGGGAACTTGCTAAGGCAATTTAGCTTTCTAGAATCACAAATATCTTTCGT
>CANKTT010000045.1 GCA_947486505.1 Actinomycetota bacterium
AAAATCTAAATCAGACTAATGATATACATCTACAGCATGCTATTAATAACCCAGGGTCAAACAAGAATCAGTAAGTACTTGTGCCGAATGGGGCTTAGCTTGTCTAGAGTCGCCCCCCTGGCACTACGCTAGGACTCTTGACTTCCAATAGCCTTGATGTCAACACAATGTCAACATGACACCTATTTCTACCGATGTGCAGACGTATCTACAAAGTCACAAAACCCAATAAGAAGATGGATAGAAACATATACCCGAATCTAGGCATATCGATATCAGACGTTCTCATAATCCGTGGGTCGTCGGTTCGAGCCCAACCCGCTGAAACTTGAAACCTGTTTATTGCCCTATCGGCAGGTGTTCAACTTGACGGAAACAATACCCCAGGCTTGGTAGCGGATTGATCGAGCGTAAGTTCATGTTATGCAGCGACGAAAGTTCTTAACAAGCTTGGGACTTGCCGCTTGTCTTCCGATTTTGAGCCAAATGCCATCCGCATCGGCCAGCACGCTACCCGTAACTCAGGGTTCAGCCCGCTTGATTAAGACCGCCAACTTAATGAGGCGAAGGATTTTTCGACTTCCAACCTCGACTCAGCGACGTATGGCATGGACTATCGATGATGGCACCGATGCCCAGGCAATTCGCGATTATCTTGAGTTCGCAAAGAAATACAGCGTGAGACTCACTTTCTTTGTCTATTCAGATATGGATGGCTGGAAGGCGAATGCGCGCCTGATGAAACCCATGATTGAGTCAGGACAGATTCAAATTGGAAATCACACAGCATCGCATCTGGACCTGACGAAGTTAACTTCTGCGCAGATAAAGAGAGAATTGTTAAAATGTCACAAATTTATTGTGAAGACTTATGGAATTGATCCACGCCCCTATTTTCGTCCGCCTTATGGCGCATGTAACTCAACTGTTATAGCGGCAGCGACTGAAATTGGGTACACCTCTCCAATGATGTGGTCTGGCACTCTTGCCAACGCATCTCCCAAGTCAACGGCCGAAGTTTGGGATTTTGCAAAGCAATACGTCCAAAATGAAATCATCTTGCTCGGGCATGCAAATAACAAGCTAACGTCTCCGTTACTCAAACCCATTCTTGATCTTGCCCGAAAAAGAAAATTGAAGCTCGTTACATTAAATGATGTCTACGCACCTGCACCACTTCCCCCTGCTGCTGTGTCGGCAGTTCCAGGTGACGGTACTGCGCACCTCAAATGGAAATCTGTCGTCAACGCACAAAGTTACACAGTCACAGTTTTTCCTAGCAAAGTGAAGTTCGAAGTGAAAGCACCGCAACATGATTTGGAAATATCCAGATTAACAAATGGCACAAAGTACCGATTTACGGTGATTGCGCATGTGTTCGGAAATGCAAGCGTGCAAAGTCAGCCATCGGCTTGGGTGACACCACGGGCTTTAGTGCCTGCTACTTGATCATACGTTGCTTCAATTCCGGGAACTTCTCAAAAACCAATGAAAACAAGGATTACTAACCAACTTCTTCTTCGACCGTGCACTTTGTCCCGAAATGTATCATGATGTTGTTTATAGGGAGCCGGTTGCAGGGAGGCCGTCATGACTTTAAGCAAAATCGTTAGCTATCAGCGCATGGTTGTGAGTTCTTGTGTACTTCTTGGGTCGGGACTTCTTCTAACTAGTCCAGCTATGGCAGCTTCCAGTTTGTGTAATGGCAGTCCAGTGAGCATCTCGTCATCTGCTCGCGTTATTAAAGGCACTAGTGGCAATGATGTCATTTTGGTGCGTGGAAGTGGCAATCACATCGTAAATGCTGGTGCCGGCGATGACCTAATCTGCAGCGGAGGCAGTTCCGATGTTATTAACGGCGGAGCAGGAAACGATGTCATCACTTCAGGTGCAGGCAACGATATTGTTGACGCCGGAGCTGGCAATGATGTTATAAATGCTGGCAATGGTAACGACGTTGTTAAGGCAGGCACAGGCAATGACACTGTGGACGCAGGCACAGGCAACGATTCGGTCAAGGGTGCGTCAGGTGATGACTCAATTAACGGTGGCACTGGTAACGATCAATTAAGTGGTGAAAATGGCGCCGATGTAATCTGGGGTAAGGCAGGAAATGATTCGCTATCTGGTGGCGCAGGAAATGATTCTTTGCAAGGTGGCTCGGGCAGAGATACTTTGACACCCGGTGCTGGTACTAACACCTGCGCAATGGATCGACCTGATCAAGTCGTCGGCAGCTGTTCAGTTGACGATGAAATGCCACAAGTAACCAACATCTCACTTATGAATTCGGTGACCGCTGGAACTCGAGCGACTTTCCTTTGGAGCGCTACCGATACCACTGGCGTTAGCTACACCGATTTCCGATTTGGTGGACCGAGCGGCTGGGTGACCAATTGGTGCGGTTTTGTTACTGAAGGAAATCTAATTTCAGGTAACGCCCAACAAGGAAATTATGCTGTGACTTGCGACATTCCAGAAACGGCAGTCAACACCACCTACACCGTTTTTATCAATGCAGTAGATTTCTTTGGGAATAACAATTATGGAGCCAGTGCTGATTTCACAGTTACCGGAGGGGTTGCTGATGACGCTGAACCATTAGTTAATTCTGTCGAAGCATCTTCTAACAATTTGGAACAAGGGGGCAATTTCACAGTCACATATCGAGCCACCGATGATTCAGGTGTTGCATTCGTTTACGGCTACTTTGCCCACGATGGCAATGGCTTTGCTGGCGCTCAGGGCATTTGGATAGCACCAGGCATAGTTGGTGGCGAGCGCGTTAGTGGCGATGAAAAAGATGGAATTTGGCAGCAATCCTTTGCAGTCAGTGATTTTGCACCAGCGGGAACCTACACACTTTACGTAGGCAGAGCTGACAAATATGGAAACAGGAATTTCGCTCAATCTGATTTGCGAATAACAATCTCGCCTTGATTCATTGTCCCTTGCGCGATCACGAGGGTCTTCGGTTCGAGCCCGACGCGTAACTTGTCTCTAATCATCTAGCTCTTCAACTAGAACGATATTCTCTGAATTCGAGGAATAAGACTTGGCTATTGAATTAGTTTTAGTCGAAATTAAAACTCAAGCTTCTTGAAGACAGCTAAGTATGCCGGATGGATCGGCCATACCTTGGTGAGAATGGCTGGGAAATGCGGAAGGTAAGAATCTCGCAAAGTTTCAAATCCCTGGGCCTCAAATAATTTGCGCACACTCTTCCCTGACGGTCTATAAATGTGTGTTGGATCCGAGTCATATAGTTTGGAGTACTCCCAGCGAGTTAACCAATTCGAAATTGTCGGCATATGAACCAGAACAATGGCTCCCGCTTTAGCCGAATTGCTAATTGACTGGATTCCGGCTTCTGGGTTTGATAAATGTTCAATGATGTTAATCGCCAAAATCAAATCAAATTGCTGAGAAAAAGGGCTTGGATCATGAACATCACCCTGCTTGAAAAATCTTTCAGGCTTTCTTTCCGCTGCAACTTCAACTGCGTGATGTGCAATGTCGACCCCGCATAGGGTTTGAGCACCTTCGAATGCATCCAAAAGCCAACCATAGCCACATCCAACATCGAGTACATCAGATTGGGAAAGAATGTTGGTGCTGTACCTGGCGTATGAATTGAAAAGTATCTTGTCACGCCATTTATCGAAAACTGTTTGTTGCGGTTTACCTTCACTTGATACTGCGCCGTAGAGTTTCGAAAAATACTCGTGACCAGCGATTACGCGACTTTCATCCATCCGAACGCATCATTCTTTCAATCAAAGTTAAGGATATCGAACCGTTTTAGGAACGTTAAAGCAAATTAACACCTTATTAACTGCGCCACAGGTATCTAATAGTCCGCGAGTCGTCAATTGCACCAAGGCCGCTGATTACATCGTTGCCACCAAGGCCGCTGATTACAACGGCTTTTGATGTTCCCTTTAGGTTGTCTTCCAGCGGAGTCAATAACCGTACAAATCTTGTCATTAAATGCTTTAGGGGCAACTTTCGCTTGGCTGCTTGGGGAGATGAAAAAGATGGAGTTTGGCAGCAATCCTTTGCAGTCAGTGATTTTGCACCAACTGGAACCTACACACTTTACGTAGGCAGAGCTGACAAATATGGAAATCAGAGTTTCACCCAGTCTGATGTGCGAATAACAATCTCGCCTCGATAGGTTTTTTCAAGAAAGCCTCAAGAATACGACCTAACTCAACCCGGTCAAAGGTCTTTGTTCTGGTAAGTTCACTACTTTTATAGATAATCTGCAAGGAAGATTCTCTAGGTAGGCAGCGCTAATTTATGCCGAAAAAGTAATTACTTTTTAGGCATTGCGCTTACTGTGTCTTTTAAGACAGCGCCAAGGTCTTTAACTTCTTGAGCATTAAGTTCCACTACCAAGCGTCCGCCACCTTCAAGTGGCACTCGAAGAACATAGCCGCGACCTTCTTTTGGGCATTCCATTGGGCCGTCGCCAGTGCGTGGCTTCATAGCTGCCATTTTGGTCACCTTCCGATAAGTTCCGAGACTGCGCTCTTATATACCTTTATTATCCCTTAAAAACAGGCGGTAACGAAATCCGGACAATGCTAGAAAAACCTTGCAAACAATGGGTTTTTTTAGGCAAAAACCGTACTGGAATCTAGTAAGAGATTAAAGCTTGCCTTGCTCAACAAGATCTGCAAACTTTTCCAATGACTTTCGAACACCAAACACAAAACCAGGCTTCACTAAAGTGAATCCGACTTTGCCCAATAGGCCAAGCGGTAGGTCTAAGTCTTCGCTCCAAATGAACTTTGAGGTAGTTTCGCTGGTTGCTACCACTTTGAATGTGCCAGTGCCCTTAACGACTTTGCCAGTGTGATTGACATCGCAAAGATTTGGTGGCTGCCAAGCAGTGACCTCCATGGTGTCCAAAAATCCAATTCGCCACACTCCAGTGAAGGCTTCAATCTTGCCACCAACACCAGTGCCATCACCATCAACTGGCCAAACTTTCGTTCCCAGCATCCACTGACTTTGAGCTTGCCAATTGGTTATAGCATCCCAAACTTTTTGTGCCGGCGCCTGAATTGCTACCTCTAGTTCAATGTGTTCCATTAACCCTTTAACCAATCAAATACGGTTGCTTCGCACTGCTTAAGCTGAGAAACAGAAACATGTTCATTTCGAGAATGTGCTAACCCAGGATCTCCTGGACCAAGATTTACCGCTGGCACGCCCATTGCGGAAAATCTTGCAACATCTGTCCAGCCAAACTTAGGGGCAACTTTTCCATCAACGCGAGAAACCAAATCTGCTAAGGCCGGATGATCAAGTCCTGGCATAGCACCGGGGGCATTATCTACAAACTCAACTAGGAAGCCATCGAAAACTTCTCGGATGTGAGCTTCAGCATCCGGTCCGCTGGTACTCGGGGCGTAACGGTAATTCACTTCAACAGTGGCAGTATCTGGGATCACGTTTCCGGCGATGCCCCCAGAAACTTGCACTGCGTTTAGACCCTCGCGGTACTCAAGTCCGTCAATTAAAACTCTTGCTGGCTCGTAGGCGTTGAGCCTTGCCAAAATGTCACCCAGATTATGGATTGCGTTATCCCCTAGCCAGGAACGAGCGCTATGAGCACGAGTTCCACTGGTAGAAACTTTCGCTCGCAAAGTGCCTTGACAGCCAGCTTCGATGTTGGCATTTGATGGCTCAAGTAAAACTGCGATGTCGGCAGCTAGCCATTCTGGATGTTCTGCAGCAATAAGAGTTAGGCCATTTCGCTCGCTGTCGACTTCTTCGCATTCATAGAAAATGTATGTGACGTCAAACTGCGGATTTTCGATACTGACGGCGGATCGCAAGGCAACAGCTACGCCGCCCTTCATGTCACAGGATCCAAGACCAAAAACCACATCTTCGGGAACAACTGTTCCATCGCTTGGTAGCCCTTGGTCGCTTGCTACAAAAACAGCTTTGTCATTATCGGCAACGGGAACGGTATCAATGTGACCTGCAACGATAACTCTGGAGGCTTTGCCCAAGTTAGTTTTCGCCACGACAGAATTCTTAAAGCGATGAACTTCAAGCCAGGTACATTTGCTTAATTCCCGAAAAATCGCATCAGCTAATGCAGCCTCATTGCTTGAAACGCTTGGAATATTGACCAGATCTGTAGTCAGCGCAACTATGTCGGCGTGCGGGTTTAACGCAACTATGTCCACACGACTACGGTAGTCCTGTAATGCTTTTTTCACTACTTACGACCCCTAAATCCAAGGAATGACATGAGCCAGAGTCAGATCGCAACTGCAACCGGATTAGCTACTTACTCGGCTGATGTGCTGCTTGATGTTTGGTATCCGGAACCTGCCCTTGGCGATAAACCAGCACAAGTAACCGGCCTGGAACGTGGAATCGACACTGACGCGCTTCGTGGCGTGCGTGTTGAAGTGATAACAACCACTTCAGATTTATCAGCTGCCCCAATTAACGCTGCCGATGCTTATTTACGCTTACATGTCCTGTCCCACCGATTGATGGCTCCAAGGACAATCAATCTTGATGGACTCTTTGGGCTGTTAACAAATGTTGCCTGGACTTCCCTTGGTCCTGTTGCCGTTGAAAACGTGACTGATGTCGCAATCAAAGCTCGAGCTAAAGGCATCAACCTCAATGTATTTGGCCTCGATAAATTCCCTCGCATGTTGGACTACGTAGTTCCGACTGGTGTGCGAATTGCCGATGCAGATCGAGTTCGCCTAGGCGCGCATCTAGCTTCTGGAACAACCGTTATGCATGAAGGGTTTGTTAACTTCAATGCGGGCACGTTAGGCGCCAGCATGGTTGAGGGACGAATCTCGGCGGGCGTTGTAGTTGGCAATGGCTCCGACATTGGCGGTGGTGCCAGCATTATGGGGACACTCTCTGGTGGCGGCAAAGAAGTCATCACTATCGGTGAGAATTGCTTAGTCGGTGCAAACGCAGGTGTTGGCATATCCCTTGGCGATAGTTGCGTTGTTGAAGCCGGTTGCTACATAACAGGTGGATCTAAAATCACACTTCCAGATGGCACTGTGGTTAAAGCCAAGGAATTATCTGGTGCTAACGGATTACTATTCCGTCGAAACTCAGTTACAGGAGCACTCGAAGCCGTGACTAGAGAAGGTACTTGGGGTGGGCTAAACGAAGCCCTACACAAAAACTAATTACTGATTAGCGCTTGGCTAGATCGACGTAACCACGTTCAGCTTCACCGATGTAAACCTGGCGCGGGCGACCAATCTTGGTGTCTGGATCGGTAATCATTTCCTGCCACTGTGCGATCCAACCGGGTACTCGACCAATTGCAAATAGCACGGTAAACATGCGAGTTGGGAAACCAATCGCACGGTAAATCAAACCAGTGTAGAAGTCGACGTTCGGGTAAAGCTTGCGCTCAATAAAGAATTCATCACTTAAGGCTGCATCTTCAAGTTCTCGAGCAATATCAAATAGCGGATCTTGAACGCCAAGCATGGTCAGGATGTCATGCGCATGCTTACGTACAATCGCAGCGCGTGGATCGTAGCTCTTGTAAACCCGGTGACCAAAGCCCATGAGCTTAACGCCATCTTCACGGTTCTTGACTCGCTGAATGAACTGCTGAACTGTGTCACCAGAGTTTTGAATTTCTTCCAACATTTCTAGGACTGCTTGGTTGGCGCCACCATGAAGTGGACCAAACAGCGCATTGATTCCAGCTGAAACAGACGCGAAAAGGTTTGCGTGTGACGAACCAACCATGCGCACAGTTGAAGTCGAACAGTTTTGCTCGTGATCTGCGTGCAAGATAAAAAGCATGTCCAAAGCTTTAACAATGGCTGGGTTAACTTCATATGGTTCAGCCGGAACACCAAACGTCATGTTCATGAAGTTAGAAACATAGTCAAGCGAGTTATCTGGATAACGCGATGGTTGACCGATTGTTTTCTTGTATGCATATGCAGCAAGAGTTGGGATCTTTGCCATCAAGCGAATTGTTGATATCTCAACTTGGCGCTCGTCGAATGGGTCAAGTGAGTCTTGATAAAAAGTTGAAAGCGCGCTTACTGCACTACTTAAAACTGGCATCGGGTGTGCGTCGCGCGGGAAACCATCAAAGAATCGACGCAAGTCTTCATGCACCATAGTGTGCATTGTGATGTCCTGTGTGAACTTACTTAGTTCAGTTGGGCTTGGCAGGTGACCATAAATCAAAAGGAAAGAAGTTTCTAGGAACGTACTTTTTTCGGCAAGCTGTTCGATTGGATACCCGCGATAACGCAAAATTCCGTTGTCACCATCGATGTAGGTAATTGCAGATTCACATGACGCCGTATTCATAAATCCATGGTCAAGTGTTATGTGACCAGTTTCTTTCAGTAACGCAGATACGTCATAACCGGAAGCGCCAACGGTAGCTGGAACCTCACCAAGTAGTAGTTCGCCATTTGGGTGGACCAGTTTCGCTTCAGACATAGGTCAAACTTACTATTTGCAGTGTCTCTAGGACTAATCAGGCTTTTGGGATTTACCTGAATCGGGCAGGTGTTAATCGCCTGTTAACCGAGCGGCGGCACTAGCAATGCGCTCATCTGTGGCGGTTAGAGCAAGCCGAACGTGGTTCTGGCCGGCTGGGCCATAGAAATCTCCTGGGGCAGCCAAGATGCCCTTCTCCGCAAGCCAGTTAACCGTTTCTAGGCAGTCATTTCCATTGGTAGCCCAAAGATATAGGCCAGCCTGAGAGTGTTCAATCTTAAATCCAGCAGATACTAGGGCTGCGTGAAGTACCTCGCGGCGTTTGGCATATCGCTCTTTTTGAATCTTGACATGTGCGTCATCCGCCAGAGCTGCAACTGTTGCTAGCTGGACCGGCGTTGAGACAAGCATGCCGGCATGCTTTCGCAAGGAAACAATGTCAGAAATCAATTTAGTATCGCCCAGGACGGCGCCCGATCGGTAGCCAGCAAGATTAGAGCGCTTAGACAACGAGTGCACTGCCAAGATCCCAGTGAAATCAGAGCCACAAACGCGTGGATCCAGAATCGAAATCGGCTCAGCTTCCCAACCTAGTTCTACGTAGCACTCGTCACTTACGACCGGTGCGGACAACGCTCTGCCTCGAGCAATTAGTTCTTTTAGTTGATTCGCAGTTAAAACTTCACCCGTTGGATTACTCGGTGAATTCACCCAAATCAAGTCAGCGTTATCTGGGATGTCGGAGGCTTGCTGGTAAGTAACGTACTTGGCATGAGCCATCAATGCGCCAACTGCATATGTTGGGTAGGCAAGTTCTGGAATTGCTACCGTACTGTTTTGATTCAAACCAAACATAATTGGTAACCAAGCAACAATTTCTTTAGAGCCAATTGATGGCACAACTTGATCTACCGTTAAATCTGCAGACAGAATTCGTTTTGCCCAGGAAATCCAAGCTTGCCGAAGTTCGAGTAGACCAGCTGCAGTCGGATAGCCCGGTGCGTTTGCGGCGGCGGCTAGCGCCGATGTGATCACTTCTGGAGTGTCATCTACTGGAGTTCCGATGGAGAGATCGACTATTCCGTCTGGATGCTTTCGCGCAATGTCCCCTGCTGCTGCAATTCGGTCCCAGGGAAAATCTGGCAACCCATTTGCAAGTGGTGAAATCAGTTAACTCACCTGTGGTGGAAGCGACTTGATTTCTTCTGGGTCATTGCTGGTCTTGCCGGTCTTTGATGCCCCACCTGGAGAACCTAGGGTTTCAAAGAACGCGGTATTAACACCCTTAAAGCTCTCCCACTTTTCTGGGACATCATCTTCGTAGTAGATGGCTTCAGTTGGGCACACTGGTTCGCAGGCGCCACAGTCAACACACTCATCGGCCTGGATGTACATCATGCGATCGCCTTCGTAGATGCAATCCACTGGGCATTCTTCGATACAAGCCTTGTCTTTAACATCTACACAAGGCAGTGCGATCACATAAGTCATTTCGACCTCCATACAAATCCTGCGAGAAAGGTAACTTTCTCAGTACTCCAAACTTACCCGCCTATTGTGTTATTTGTCGCATCAGGCGTCGGATTCAGTCAGCCCCTTTTGAGTTTTCGTGGGTTGGCGCATTGGAGGCAGGACTGCAGTCATAGACAGCAGAATGGCGCCAGCAATTATGTACGCCGATGAATACCAAGTTACGGTGAAAATTAAGTCCCCGCTGGTTGATTCAATTGCCATCCGAAGTGTTACCAAAACCCAAATCACCAAAGCTAACGTGCCAGCTAAGCGAGTTTGAAATTGTCGATTCAGCCACAAGATTGTCAGAATGCAGATACTC
>CANKTT010000046.1 GCA_947486505.1 Actinomycetota bacterium
GCGCCTTCAACGTGGCCTTTAAGAATCGCATTGCGAATTCGGGTTGATGACCAAGCAGTTGAGTCGCCAACTAAATCAACAATGCGAACTTCAAATCCAAACTTCTTGGCAAATTCTTGAAGAGTATCTACCGTGCCACTTGCGCCATGTCCAAATCGAAAGTTACGACCCACAATCACTACCTGCGCATTGAGTGCGCCAAGCAGAATTTCCTCAACAAATTCATCACTTGACATGTGCGCCATAGCATCAGTGAATTTCAACGTCTCGACGTGATCAACGCCATTTTCTAACAGTAAGTCCGCACGTCGTTTTGGAAGAGTCAGTAGTCCAGCAAACGAGTCCGGGCGCAAAAAGGCTTTTGGCGGTGGATCGAAAGTTGCAGCAGTCAGGGTTCCATTAATGCTGGATGCGATGCTCTTTGCGATGCCAAGCACTTGACGATGTCCAGCATGGACTCCGTCAAAAACGCCAATAGTGACGACAACTGGGACATTAGAGCTATTCATTAGTTGCAAACACTACCAATGGATGTAACACGGAGTCGGAATTATCAAATAATCCAACTGCCCTGCCATCTGGTGAAATCAGCCCCACATGTCCAGGATGAAGATCTGTCGGTGCGGAAAGTCTCACTCCATTAACCGCCTTGCTGGCTTGCTCTTCTGACAACACAATGTGCTGGAACCCAGTTCTTATCGCAGTCGCTAAGTCCATGATCTGTGGGTTTTCCTGTAATGCCTCTAACGAAACCATCGAACTGAATACTCCCGATCGGGTACGCCGCAATTCTGTTAAATGTCCCCCGACTTCAAGTCGCGCGCCTATGTCTCGAGCTAATGCTCTGATGTATGTACCGGCACTACATACGACGCGAACCTTTATATCTATGACACCTAGTTCCGGCAAGCTTTTGATAGAAACTATCTCTAAATCATTGATCATTACGCTTCGAGCAGGGATGTTTATTTCTTCGCCATTTCTAACTCTTGTATAGGCGCGTTCTCCATCAATCTTGATTGCACTTACCGCGCTTGGCTGCTGCATGATTGGTCCGCGAAAGTCTATGACAACTTCAAGAATTTCAGACTCAGTTACCTGCAGTGCTGAAATTTGGCTTACCAGCTCCCCTTGGGCATCGTCAGTTGTTGTTGTGATTCCTAGTCGAATTGTTCCCAAATATTCTTTGTCGTGGGCCGTGAAATACCCAAGCAATCGAGTTGCTCGTCCAATCCCAATAACTAACATTCCCGTTGCCATCGGATCTAAGGTTCCCGCATGGCCAACTTTGCGAGTGTTGAATAACTTACGCATCTTAGCCACCACGTCATGAGACGTTGGACCAGCTGGCTTGTCTACCAGAACAATGCCTTCAACGTTCATAGAGTTCATGGCGCTGGCTAAGAATTGCTTACTGCATTTAATGAGTCAATAAGTTCTTCGACTGTTTGATTTAGATCGCCAATTGAGCTGTATCCAGATGCGTACTTGTGGCCTCCGCCACCTAAAGCGATTGCGATTGCACCGACGTCAATCTTTGTCTTACTTCTAAGTGAAACCTTCCAGTGCCCGTCATCGGCTTGCTTAAACACCGCTGCCACCTCGGCCTCGGAAGTCTTTCTGAGGGCTTCAATAACTCGTTCGACGGCTAACTCGTCAAGGCCCTTGCGTTGCGCGATTGAAACTGAGGTGTACACAAGCCCTCGTCCCTGCGCAACTTCTGAAATCAAATTTGCCCTGCTAACTGCATCACCCATCATGACGAGTGCGGCAAGCGGTTCGTCGTCAAACAATAAGCGCGCAAGCCTTGCGCTATCAATCCCAGTGTCAAGCAACCGAGCAGCCATTCGCAATGTGTGCGATGTCGTCGATTGAAACTTAAATGACCCCGTATCAGTGGTCAACCCAGAATAGATCGCTCCCGCTATCTCCTTGGTGATTTGCAAATCAAGTCTGTCCATTAACTCAAGAACTATTTCAGCGGTTGCTGCTGCTTCGGGGTCTACTAAATGGATAGTTCCAAATCCCGTGAATGAGGGGTGGTGGTCAATTGCAATGGATACTTTTGCCGCGTCCAAAATTGACTTGCCAGATCCAAGTCGTGCATCTGATGAAACGTCACACGAAATCACAAGATCCGCGTGATTTAGATTCTCAGGCGCACAAATCAATTCCGTTCCTGGTAAAAAACTCAGAGACTTTGGTGTCGTGAAACCCGGTTCACCAACCGAGACTTGAACTTTCTTACCCAAGCTTTGTAGGGCTAGACCTAAACCAAGCGCTGAACCTAGCGCATCAGCATCTGGTGTCACATGGGCGAGCAACAACACGCTCGAGGATTCAGTAATCGCCGAGATTGCTTTGTCCCATTCCGGAGGGGATGTAAATTGCGACATATGACCTACTCAGACCCAGTATCTGATTTGCGATATGGATCGGAATCTCCGGCATACCTAGCCCGAGCTGCTTGCTCATGTACTGCTTTGTCAGCAATGGCTGCTTCTTGCAATAGATCATCAATAACTCGAACATTCTCTGGCAATGCATCACGTATAAATTCAACAGTTGGCGTGAACTTGATTCCAGTACGCTTACCGATTTCGCTTCGCACTAAACCTTTACTCGAATCCAAAGCGGCAGCTGAACTTGTAGCTTCCGCTTCATCGCCAAAAACTGTGTAAAAAACTGTAGCTTCACGCAAGTCAGCAGAAACACGAACGCTCGTTACAGTTACGAAACCGAGGCGCGGATCCTTAACTTTCATCTCTAAGGTTTCTGCAACGATCTCTTGGAACCGCTCGCCCAATTTTCGTGCTCTTGCTGCATCTGCCATTTCGAGCTCCTCTATTTCAAGTTAGGAAGATTTAAACTCCGAAAAATAGTGCGCAGAATTAACTGCGCACTATTTCACGCATTTCGAAGGTTTCGATGATGTCGCCAACCTTGATGTCATTAAATGATCCAAGTCCGATACCGCACTCGAATCCTTCACGAACCTCAGTCGCGTCATCCTTGAATCGACGCAAGGTGTCGATAGATAGATCGGCTTGAACAACTGCTCCATCACGAACCAATCTGGCTTTTGCTTTGCGCTTAATCTCGCCGTTGAGAACCATGCAACCTGCAATGTTTCCGAACTTGCTGGAACGGAATACGTCGCGAACTTCGGCCGAGCCTAGTTCGGCTTCTTCGTACTCAGCCTTACGCATGCCCTTAAGCGCGGATTCAATGTCGTCGATGACGCCGTAGATGACGTTGTAGTAGCGGATTTCAACATTTTCCCGATCGGCCAAGTCGCGTGACTTACCTTCTGGGCGAACGTTGAATCCGATGATCATTGCATCAGATGCCGCAGCCAAGGAAACGTCGTTTTCAGTGATCGCACCCACACCACGGTGAATGACGCGCAGGATAACGTTCTCGTCATCAACGTCGATGTTTAGTAAGGCATCTTCAAGTGCTTCGACCGAACCGGAAACGTCACCCTTGATGATGATCTTGAGTTCAACAACTTCACCCTTTTCAAGTGCCTTGAGCACGTCTTCGAGGGTGTGGCGTCCACGTCGAGCAGCCAGTTCCGCATTTCGTTCACGGGCACCGCGCGATTGCGCGATCTGGCGAGCGATTCGATCCTCGGCAACAACTAAGAAGCTGTCTCCAGCGCTAGGAACCGAAGTAAGTCCAAGAACTTGGACGGCACGGGCTGGTCCAGCTTCCTTAACCGCTACGCCATTTTCATCCATCATTGCGCGGACGCGACCGAATGCGTCTCCAACAACAATGGAATCTCCCGGACGAAGTGTTCCGCGCTGAACCAAGACAGTGGCAACTGGGCCACGACCACGGTCAAGGTTAGCTTCAATTGCAACACCTTGGGCATCTTGCACAGGGTTAGCACGAAGATCGAGACCAGCGTCTGCAGTGAGCAAAATGGAATCAATAAGTTCGTTGATGTTTAAGTTGTTTTTCGCGGATACGTCAACAAATATTGTGTCGCCACCATACTCTTCGGGAACTAATCCGTATTCAGTTAGTTGTCCGCGAACCTTTGTGGAGTCAGCACCTTCTTTGTCGATTTTGTTTACAGCGACAACGATTGGAACATTTGCTGCTTGCGCATGATTCAAAGCTTCAATCGTTTGTGGCTTAACACCATCGTCAGCTGCTACTACGAGTACCGCAATGTCGGTTACTTGAGCACCACGAGCACGCATTGCCGTGAATGCCTCGTGACCTGGGGTATCGATAAAGGTAATGGCACGCTCTACACCTTCATGAACGTGATGAATCTGGTAAGCACCAATATGCTGTGTGATTCCGCCAGCTTCACGTTCGATGACATTGGTTTGGCGAATCGCATCAAGCAATCGAGTTTTACCATGATCAACGTGACCCATGACCGTTACGACCGGTGGACGAATAACTAGATCCTCATCGTCTCCTTCATCACCGAATTCAAGATCGTAAGACTCTAGAAGTTCGCGATCTTCATCTTCTGGCGAAATGATTTGAATTTCATAATTCAATTCCGCGCCAAGAAGTTGCAAGGTCTCTTCGTTAACTGACTGAGTTGCAGTAACCATTTCGCCCATTTTGAAAAGGATTTGAACTAGCGATGCTGGCTCAGCGTTAATCTTGTCGGCAAAATCACTCAATGAGGATCCACGAGCTAGACGAATTGCATCGCCACGACCCATCGCCACAGATGATCCACCTGTGACAGGTGCCATCATGTTGTCAAACTCTTGACGCTTTGCGCGCTTTGACTTGCGGCCCTTAGAAGGACGACCGCCAGACTTACCAAATGCACCGGCTGTGTTTCCCCGGCCACCAGTTGAATTCGGGCGACCACCTGGTCTGCCTCCAGGTGCAACACCTGGTGCTCCGCCTGGCGCGCCTGCCCCTGCGCCTGCAAATCCGCCACCAGCGCCTGCTGGACGAGGACCACCGAAACCACCGGGACGATCTCCACTCGGACGCGGTCCACCTTGACCACCGAAACCGCCTGGACGACCCGGTCCACCTGGACGAGGTCCACCAAAACCGCCGGGACGATCACCGCTGGGACGATCACCGCCGGGACGATCTCCGCCGGGACGACCCGGTCCACCTGGACGAGCGCCAGCTGGACGAGGTGCACCGGTTACGCCACCGCCTGGTCGAGGACCAGCGCTTCCAGATGAAAATGGATTATTGCCAGCGCGCGGAGGCCGCGGTGCTGAAGTAAATGGATTGTTACCAGGTCGTGGACCACCTGGACGTGGGCCTGGCACGACCCCTGCAGTTGGACTTACTGGCGCAACGGATGGTGTAGGTGATTCAACACTTGAAGTTGGCTGCGGATCAGGGTTTCCAGGCGTCGTACCTTCTTCACTTCCTGCGCTTTGAACTGGTGGTTGCGAAGTGATGTTTTGTTCTGTGCCAAAGGTATCGCTTGGCACAACTTCAACAGCGGCAGAAGTTTTTTTCGCTGGAGCTTTCTTTGTTGGCGCAGGTGCATTCGCAGCTGCTTCCTTTAATTCCGGAAACTTGTCGTGTAAACGACGAATAACGGGAGCTTCGACAGTCGACGACGCCGACTTGACGTACTCGCCCACTTCTTCAAGCTTTGAAATGATGTCTTTGCTTTCGACACCTAGTGCTTTTGCAAGCTCATACACTCGGACCTTGGACACGATTCTCCAGTCTGGTCCGAGGTCTAATTAATAGATCCGAACCGTCTCTTGTTTTTGCGCGCTCATTTCTGAGCACTCTGCTTCTTGGTGCTCATCAGATGAGCCCCTTGCCTGTTGGCGTTCATAACTAGAACGCAAGCCTGGCGTTGAACATAAACACTCCCGTTTTCAGCGGTAGTTAACGGATACTGATAGCAAGTAAATCAAATTTTGCAATTGAAACACTTTGATTTTGACCCAAATGACCAGAATCTGAAATTCCCTGCTGTGTCTTAGTCTAGCCCAACTTAAAGAAGGCCAATATACGCACGGTTTTTTGCCAAAATTTCCCAGAATTAGGACTAAATGTCAGACGCCATGTCTGACTTAATGTCTATTTTCGCTCCAGTCAAGCGAGCTGCCAGTCTTGCATTCTGACCTTCTCGGCCGATCGCCAAACTTAATTGAAAATCAGGGACAACGACTCGCACTATCCGATTTTCTTCATCGAGCAAAGTAGATGAAATCACCTTTGCGGGCGAAAGGGCATGTTTAACATAAAGAGCTAAATCTTCGCTGTGGTCGACTATGTCGATTTTTTCGCCACCAAGCTCGCTCATTACCGCACGCACTCGGCCACCAAGTGGACCGATACAGGCACCTTTTGGGTTTACACTTGGGTTTTTTGTAGAGACCGCAATCTTGGTGCGGTGCCCGGCTTCCCGAGCCAGCCCTTCAATGACTACTGTGCCATCAGCAATCTCCGGAACTTCAAACCTAAACAATTCTTCTACCAACTTTGGGTGCGATCTGGACAACGTGATAACTGGACCTTTTGGTCCCATTTTGACCGCAACGACATAACACTTAATGCGGGCGCCGTGAGAATAATCCTCACCAGGAACGCTTTCTTCTGGTGGTAACACGCCTTCAACTTTTCCTAAGTTGACGAAGATCAATTGGCGATCACTTCCTTGCTGGACCACTCCAGAAACTATGTCGCCTTCCTTTGCCTGAAACTCTGCAACAGTTGCATCGTCATCTGCCGATTTGAGTCTTTGAGTGATAACGCCTCGAGCTAAAGATGCCGCAACTCGACCAAAGCCTTCTGGGGTTGCTTCGAACTCACCAACCTTTTCGCCTTCGTCGTTCAGTTCGTCAGCGATGACAAGCACATGTCCGGTAACGCGATCAAGAACAACACGAGCACTTTCGTGCGCGCCTGGTGAATGCAAGTAGGCAACCAGCAAGGCTTGCTCGATCGATTCAACGACGTAATCCAGAGATAGCCCACGCTCACGCGTTAAACCCTTTAGGGCAGATACATCAATGTCCATGTTGTGCCCCCTTACTCTGACTCGTCGAAATCAGATAATTCTTCGGCTTCTAAATCTTCTTTCGGCATCTTCTTGAACTCAATTTCAATGTGGGCACGTGAGATGTCTGCGATGCTCAAAGTTTTAAGTTTTCCCTTAATGTCGAGCGTGACATTTGGATCAGTGAAGTCAACAATTCTTCCGACGGCATTAATGGCATCTCCGGCAACATTAACCAAACGTCCAACATTTCTAGCCCAGTGAACTGGTTTGGTTAATGGCTTATTGACACCTCGGGTGCCTACTTCCAAAACATATGGCTCATCACCCATGGCATCGGAGTTATCAAGAAATTCAGATATAGCGCGTGACACTTCCGCAACCTCATCGAGATTGACACCACTGTCACCATCAATAGTCACATCCAGAATTTTCTGGCCGCCAGATCGTGTGATCTCAATGTCATCTAGGTCAAAGGAAAAGGTACTCACCACAGGCTCAAGCAACAAAGTAAGTTCTGAAACTGGAATCATTGACTTGCCTTTTCAATTTGGTAGAGCAGTTATGTTTAAAGCATACTCCGTCGCTACTGCCTTTAGCGTGACTGAGAAATTACCAAAACCCTAAATTGTCGCAAACAGTCGGACAATTAATGCCACGAGCATAACTAAGAAGATTAAGCGAACAAATGAACTACCTCGATCAAGCGCAGTTCGTGCACCCAAGTAACCGCCGATTAAATTAGCTGGGGCCATTAGGGCAGCAACTAGCCAAATCATGTGCCCACCCGGAATAAAAATGACTAAAGCGGCCAAATTTGTCGCAACATTTACGAACTTAGCGATAGCAGAAGCTCCCAGGAAGCTAGTACCTACAAAGCTGACCAAGGAAAACAGTAAAAACATTCCTGTGCCCGGACCAATCAAGCCATCATAAAAACCAATGACCAAACCGATGGCAGGTACCAGAGCCGGCGACACATCTCTGATGGATTCAAGCTTTCCAAAGTCAGGGCGCAAAATTGTGAAGGATCCAACCGCGATCAAAATCACCAAAATAATGGGTTCGAATATTTCACGCGACACTTTAGTAGCAAGTAGTGCTCCAAAAAGTGACCCAACAAAAGCTGCGCTCATCATTGGGATTAACTGTTTGGCATTGACTTGGATTTTTTTGCGATAAGTATTCGCCGCGGTGGTAGTTCCCACAATCGAAACTGCCTTATTGGTTCCAAGAATGCTAGCTAGGGGGGCAGATGGAAAGGTCCAAAGTAAAACCGGCAACTGAATTAGGCCACCACCACCTGCAACTGCATCTACGAATCCCGCAAGAAAAGCCGCTACTACACAGATCAAAACTATCCATATCGAGATATCGGCTAATTGCATTTGCATTGCTAAGTGTTAATCCAACTCGAAACAACGTCCATAACTTCGCCTAAACGTTGCACTGTCGCATCTGGGACGATTCCCAAGTCAGAGGACTGCGAAGCTGGAATGTTTGAATGTGGGATCCAGATCCCCTTCATTCCAATGGATTGCGCGCCATGTATGTCATCGAATAGCCGATCACCAACAAACGCCGCGTTCTCGGGTGCAACATCTAAGTTGTAAAGCACATCAGTGAAAACTGATTTGTGCGGTTTACCAGCAGGAGTTTCACTCGTAAACAGTAGGTAGTCAAACAAATGCAGGACGCCATCACGCTCTAGAACTGATTCGTGATGTCGGCGCGGCCACATTGTGTTGGATAGAACTGCGGTCTTTATGCCACGGCCGCGAAGACCTTCAAGAAGTTCAATCGCGTCTGGGTCGGTATAGGTATGTGGATCCCAACCGCTCAGGTATTGCTCTAACGCGTCGAAGTGAAGCGAACTTGAGGTATCTACACCAGCTTCATGAAACAGCTCATCAAGAACACCAGTTCCGACTTCACCATTTGTCTCAAACTGGCGTGACCATCGCGCTTGCTCACCATGATTCAAAGTTTCGGCAAGTTGCTGGGCATTAGCCGGATCGTAAACGCTTGAGTATCGCAACCAAAGTTCAGTTAGATCAACATTATGCCAAGGTGTTAACGTGCCACCCCAATCAAAAACCACCGCCTTAATTGTCATGGTGGCTACTTCTTAGTTACTAACGAAACTACTTCTGAAACAAAGTCAGATACCGGGATCAAGTCCTGGCCACCTGATTTGCGATCGCGTAACTCAATCACACCATCTGCTAAGCCTTTACCAACTACCGCAATTGTTGGAATCCCAAGTAATTCTGAATCGTTGAATTTAACGCCCGGCGAAACGCCTCTGCGATCATCAAATAGAACTCTTACACCGTTAGCCTCTAACTCTTCGCTGATTCTTAGCGCGACGTCAAAGGGCTCATCTTCTTTGCCGGTTGCAATGATGTGGATGTCTGCAGGTGACACCTCGCGTGGCCAAATTAAACCTTTTTCATCATGTGATTGTTCGGCGATAGTTGCTACCGCACGTGAAACACCAATTCCATAAGAACCCATTGTCACGGTAACTAGCTCCCCGTTTTCATCAAGCACCTTAAGGTCAAGTGCCTCGGCATACTTGCGCCCCAGTTGGAAAATGTGGCCGATTTCGATGCCCCGAGCGATGATTACTTCGTTCTCGCAATTTGAGCAACCATCACCTTGGCGAACTTCAGCGGCTTCGATAACTCCATCCCATGAGAAATCTCTGCCTGCAACTAAGTCATAGACGTGATTACCCCGATTATTAGCGCCCGTGATCCAGCGAGAGCCCTTAACAACACGGGGATCCACTAGGTATTGAATACCAGATTTAGATTTCAAGCCAAGTACCTCTGGGCCGATGTATCCCTTTACTAAAGCTGGATGCTTTTTGAAATCTTCCTCTTCAAATGCTTCAATCGAAATTGGGTGGAGAGCTGCTTCAACGCGCTTGAGATCAACTTCTCTATCCCCCGGTAAGCCAATTACCAACGGAGTGCGGGTGCCTGCTAGATCCACTTGCATCACAACCACATTTTTCAGTGTGTCGCCGGCATGCCAATCTCGATCCGACCTGCGCAATTCAGATCTAGAATTCGAAATTTCTACAAGTGAGGCGATAGTTGGAGTGTCAGGTGTGTCCTCAACGTGCGCAGCTGGGGTTCCAGTGGCATCAATTTCCTCTGGTACCCGCGTGACGATTGCTTCAACATTCGCAGCGAGTCCACAACTTGGGCACTTTACATATGTATCTTCGCCACTTTCGCAGGTTGCCAGAAACTCTTCACTCTTTGAACCACCCATAGCGCCGGACA
>CANKTT010000047.1 GCA_947486505.1 Actinomycetota bacterium
CATGGATATGTGAATCGACTGCGCGCAGTTGCGGCTTGTGCTGGCGATAACCCAGATGAAACCATTCAAATATTAATTGGGCAGATGGTAAAGATGCTCAAGAACGGCGAGGAAGTTCGTCTCTCAAAGCGCACTGGAAACATCATCACGCTGGAAGATCTAGTTGATGAAGTTGGCGTTGATGCTGCGCGCTACTCATTGATTAGGTATCCAGTTGAATCCCCATTAGTTCTTGATCTGGATCTATTGGTCTCCAGCACAAATGACAACCCGGTTTATTACGTGCAATACGCACACGCTCGAATTGCATCGGTTATTAGAAATGCGGCCGAACTTGGACTTATCCCAGCCAACACTTCCAATTGGGATCCATCAACCTTTGATCCTTCTCAGTTAACTGATGATCGTGAAGGTGCGCTACTTGGGCTTTTGGCAGATTACCCACGGGTCGTCGCTTCAGCCGCCGAGCTTCGCGAGCCACATCGAATTGCCAGGTACATCGAGGAAGTTGCCACAAGTTACCACTCGTTCTATGCAGCTTGTCGAGTGCTGCCACAAGGTGACGAGCCAGTTACTGAATTAAACATTGCTCGACTTTGGCTATGTGCGGCAACGCGTCAAGTGATCTTTAACGGTCTCGAATTGCTGGGTGTTAGTGCACCCGACAGGATGTAACCATGGCCTCCGACCTAAACCCAATGATTTGGCCAGCATCTGCGACTCGTAACAGCCAGGGCGAAATCACCGTTGGTGATATTTCGGTTTCTGATCTTGTTAGGCAATTTGGAACTCCACTACAAATCTTTGATGAAGCAGATGTACGAAAGCGTGCACGAGATTATGTTGCAGCTTTTGCGGTTTCAGACATTGAAACTAGCGTTCACTACGCAGGTAAGGCTTTCATCACAACAAAAGTTGCCCAATGGGTGAATCAAGAAGGCCTAGGAATCGATGTTGCAAGTGTTGGCGAATTAGAAGTTGCCCTTCGCGCTGGGATTAATCCAAAACAAATTGTTATGCACGGTAACAACAAAAGTGTCCACGACTTGGCTCGCGCAGTCGAAGTTGGTGTCGGGCGCGTTGTTATCGACAGTCTGATTGAAATTGACCGTCTGAATTCGGTCGCAGCAAGTGCTGGAATAGTTCAGCAAGTCTTCTTGCGCCTTACGGTTGGCGTTGAAGCCCATACCCATGAAGCTATTTCCACTGCGCATGAAGATCAAAAGTTTGGCCTTTCGGTTGCATCCGGAATGGCAATGGCAGCTGTCGATAAAGTTTTGGAGTGTGATGCGCTTTCACTAGCAGGACTTCACTCACATATCGGTTCCCAGATTTTTGATGCCACAGGTTTTGAGTTGGCTACTCATCGGGTAGTTGACTTTGCCGTGCAAGTTAAAGAGCGCCATGGAATCTCCGTTAGCGAAATCGACGTTGGCGGCGGCATGGGGATTGCTTATGTCGATGGTGACGATCCACTGGATGTAAATGCAATGGCTAAATCGATTTTGGACATTGTTCGAACCGAGTGTGCTCGGGTACATATTCCAGTTCCAAAAATTAGTGTTGAACCGGGCCGCGCAATCATTGGAAACCCTGGCATCACACTTTATGAAGTGGGAACCGTAAAGCCAGTGGAATTAGATAGTGGAATTACTCGCCATTACATTTCCGTTGATGGTGGAATGAGTGACAATATTCGGACTGCACTTTATGGTGCTGAATACACAGCCGTGATCGCAAACCGTGATTCCGATGCCAAAAAAGTTTTGTCTCGCATAGTAGGAAAACACTGCGAAAGCGGCGACATCGTGGTTCGCGAGCTTGATCTACCGGCTGACACTCGACCTGGGGACTTAATTGCAGTTGCAGCAACCGGTGCATATTGCAGATCTATGTCAAGCAACTACAACCACATGCCTCGACTTGCTGTGGTCAGTGTTCTCGCTGGTACTTCGCAAGTATTGCTTCGCAGGGAAACTATCGAAGATTTACTTGCGCTTGATGCGGGAGTTAGCTAGCTTTCTCTTTTTCAATTGATCGAACCAGCAATCGATTGAACTCAAAAATTGCAGTTGCAATTATAAACGCAGAACCGATGAACAACAGGCCGCGCAATGCCACCTGAGTATTCATGGCTATGAAAGCGCCAAGGGCTACAAAAATGATGGCGCGAGCAAATGAAATCCAAAAATTTGCTGGCCGCGCCCAAATCTTTTTCCAAGTCTTCGCTACTTCACTTGGCACATCAACATCAGGCAAAACTCCGCCAAGCAAGGTGTAAGCCATTCCGCCTGCCACGATCAAAATCGCAGATGGAATCCAGAAAGCGGCATCAAATTGATTCCATGACGCGATTAGATAAACACCGATTTCAGGATCACGACCAAAGATATTCGTCGCAATCCAGATTACGGCACTGATTCCAGCGATGATGCCACCAGAGATCATCACCGATTTAGCAACTCGCTGTGCGCCTTGACGGCGATACGGAGCTAAGAAAATAACGGCCACGAAAATTACCACCGCAGCGATAGGTAAAGCTGTCGATAACGTGTCAGATATCTTCAACACTTTTTGCAGCGTATTTATCGTTGCCAAAACACTGCCCGCAGGAGGTTCCAGACTCAACTCAGCAACCGGTTGAATGCCAAGTTGTGGTGCAAATAGATTTATCTTCGAAATTGCAACGTTTGCAGTTTCGGTAAACTCAAGCTTCAGTGCCTGACCTTTTATAAACGCATCACGTAATTGAACTGCCGCGCCTCGGATTGGTTCAGAAAGCGCATCGCTCGCCAGAATCTTTGAGGCTGCATTTTCGATGACTGGGCGAAATGGCGCGGTATTGGGTGCTTTCTCAATAACAACATCAGCCAACTGGACACTGATTTTGGCAATTACGGCCGGGTCCTGCCGAATGCTCTCGATATGGTCAGCTAGCTTCGGACCATTGAGCAGATTATTGTTTACGATTCCCGCAAAAGCGCCAAGAGTTAGGGCAAAAGTGCCCAGAACTATTAACACTTTGGACAGCACTCGATATGACTTTGAATTTCTCATTTGTTACCCCGTTTTTATAAATCTTAGCTAAAGCCTATTTGATCCTCACTGTCAAAACCCTTCTTTTGGCTTGATTCAAGGGTTTCTGCCAGACTTAGAGGAGTAGGTGCACGGAGTTTCTTGGTTCCTGCACAGTTTCTAACAGCGCTGGTAATACTCACTATTAATAAGGAGAAGAAATGGTTTCCCCACTAACGGTTGCACTACTTGGTGGCGGAACTGTGGGCGCATCAGTTGCCCAGTTAATTTCTGAAAGCGCAGAGGACTTAACCGCTCGAATTGGCCGAGAACTGAAATTAACTGGAATTGCAGTTCGCGACGCGTCGAAGCCACGCCCTGGCGTCGATTCCAAACTTCTTACTGAAGATGCTGCTGGACTTGCCGCATCAGGTGCCGACATCGTCATTGAAGTTATTGGCGGAATCGAGCCGGCAAAAACTTTGATTGAATCTGCAATTGCGAACGGTTCATCTGTAGTAACTGCCAATAAGGCGTTGCTTGCAGCGCATGGCGCACACCTTCACAAGTTGGCTGAGGAAGCGGGCGTCGATCTTTACTATGAAGCGGCAGTAGCTGGCGCAATCCCATTGCTTCGCCCATTACGTGAGTCGCTATCTGGCGACAAAGTTACCAAGATTCTTGGAATCGTAAATGGCACTACAAATTTCATTTTGTCGAAAATGTATAACGACGGCGCTGACTATTCAGTTGTGCTGAAAGAAGCCCAAGACTTGGGATATGCCGAAGCGGATCCAACTGCAGATGTCGAAGGCTTTGATAGCGCGGCAAAAGCTGCAATTCTTGCCGGCTTAGCGTTCCATACCAATGTGACAGCAGATGATGTTTATCGCGAAGGAATGACAAAAGTTACCGCAGATGACATCGCAGCAGCCAAGTCACTTGGATACGTAATCAAGTTGCTCGCGATCGCAGAGCTAACTGCTGATGACAAGGGCGTTATTGTCCGAGTCCATCCAGCTATGATTCCGTTGACACATCCTTTGGCAAGTGTTCGCGATGCATTTAACGCAGTTTTCGTTGAAGCCGATGCGGCTGGCCAAGTTATGTTTTATGGTCGTGGCGCAGGCGGTGCACCAACTGCAAGTTCAGTCCTCGGTGACGTAGTTGCCGCAGCCCGAAATCGAATCACTGGATCGGTGGGTCCAGCCCAGAGTATTTATGCTGACCTTGAAGTTAGACCAATCGGTGAAGCAATAACTTCTTACTACTTGAACTTGAAAGTAGCTGACGAGTCTGGTGTGCTAGCGGCCATCTCAAATGAATTCGCTAAGCATGACGTATCCATCCAGGCAGTTCGCCAGGACGGAGAAGGGGATGCAGCAAGTTTGATTATTCGCACGCACGAAGCCCCTGAAAGTCGTCTGCGCGCAACTGTTGAAGGCTTGGAGAGCATGGCAGCAGTTCGCGAAGTTCTAGGTGTTATGCGCGTTGAAGGCGCGGGCGCTTAGTTATGGCCCACATTTGGCGCGGAGTTATCGAGGAATATCGAGATAGATTGCCGATCGGTCCCAACGATATCGTCGTTTCCTTGGGTGAAGGTGGAACTCCACTTGTTTACGCGTGCACTTTGTCTGAACTCACGGGTGCCAAAGTTTACCTAAAAGTCGAAGGCATGAATCCAACTGGATCTTTCAAAGATCGTGGCATGACCATGGCGATTACCGATGCTGCGCGAAACGGTGCAAAGGCTGTCGTGTGTGCTTCGACCGGAAACACCAGTGCCTCAGCTGCGGCTTATGCGACGAAAGCTGGAATGAAGAGTGCGGTGCTGGTGCCACAAGGAAAAATTGCTATGGGTAAATTAGCCCAAGCAGTAATTCATGGCGCCACAATCTTGCAGGTTGATGGAAACTTTGACGATTGCTTGGATATCGCTCGTGACCTAGCTGAAAACTATCCAATTGCATTGGTTAACTCAGTAAATCCAACTCGATTGCAAGGCCAAAAGACTGCGGCGTTTGAAATTGTTGATGCGCTAGGCGATGCACCAGATATCCATTGCTTGCCGGTTGGAAATGCCGGAAACATTTCTGCATATTGGATGGGCTTCACTGAGTACTACCACGACAAGATTGCAACCCAACGTCCAGGCATGTGGGGATTTCAAGCAGCGGGCGCAGCACCATTTGTTGCAGGTCACCCGATTGCAAAGCCGGAAACCATTGCTACTGCAATTCGAATCGGAAAACCTGCGTCTTGGGATTTGGCAGTTGCCGCCCGTGATGATTCTGGTGGATTAATCGATGCCGTAACTGATGAACAAATTCTTGACGCTTATCGAATCTTGGCTGACAAAGAAGGTTTCTTCGTTGAACCATCCAGTGCCGCTTCGGTTGCTGGTTTGTTGCAGCAAGCTAGTCGCGGATTAGTTGATGCCGGATCAACAATCGTTTGCACAGTGACTGGCAATGGTTTGAAGGACACGCAATGGGCATTGGAAAGCGCGAAGGATCCGGTGGTTGTTCCAGTTGATGTCAAAGCTGCGGCTGCTGCACTAGGTCTTGCCTAATGTCTCGCATAGTTTCGGTTTCGGTTCCGGCGACCAGCGCCAACTTAGGACCTGGTTATGACGCACTTGGATTAGCTTTAGAGATCCGAGATTTTGTAACTGCGCAATTTGCCGACGAGGGCAAAGTCACAGTCGAAGTCATTGGCCAAGGTGCTGGAAAACTTCCAACCGATGAAACTCACTTAATTGCGAAAACAATCATTGATGCCTGTAAAGCCTTTGGAACTGAAGTTACTGGACTTCATGTTGAATGCAAAAATGCAATTCCACAAGGTCGGGGATTGGGTTCGAGCGCGGCGGCAATTGTTGCTGGCTTAGTTTTGGCAAGTGAGTTGACTTATGCCCGAGCGAGCGAAGATGAATTGCTGCAAATGGCTAATGCCATCGAAGGTCACCCTGACAACGTTGCAGCTTGCCTACTTGGGGCAATGACGATTGCTTGGCTAGAAGATGATGGCAAAGCGAACTCAGTCTCGATGAATGTTCATCCTGACATTTCCCCAGTACTAGGCATCCCACAAACCGAGTTAGATACTCACAAGGCCCGCGGCTTGATCCCAGAAACGATCGCACACGTTGATGCTGCATTTAACGCTGGGCGATCAGCACTTCTCGTGGCAGCAATGATCGGTGACCCAGATTTCTTGCTGGAGGCAACTGAGGATAAATTGCATCAGCCCTTCCGCGCCCAGGCCTACCCGGAATCGATGGAGCTAATTGCCCAACTTCGGGATGCGGAAATTGCCGCCTGCATCAGCGGGGCTGGACCCACAGTTATCGCGCTTTGCACTTCCGATCAGGTCGCGCTAGCCTCCGAAATCATTGCAAAATCTGGGTTTATGGCTACTCCCGTGGCAGTTGCTGATCAAGGCGCAATTGCTGATAACAACGACGAAGTAGCAAGCGAAGATTAAATCCCTCGATTTCGAGGCAATTTCGCATCGCCGTTACCAACCTGCTAGTCTTATGACATCGGTTGAATCTCTTTCACCGAAAATCCCGCAAAAATCCTCGCGAAAATTCCGTGTATGACTTGCTGGATGGAAAACCACTCAAAACATAAAGGACACATACGTGACCGAGACAACTGCCCAAGACAAAGGGCTGAACTCAAAACTTCTTCCGGAACTTAAGGCTATGGCCGCTGGTTTGGGAATTGATGGCGCATCTGGAATGCGTAAAGCTGAACTTGTAAAGGCCATCGGCGCCAAGCAAGGTGGCGGTAGAGGCAGTCGATCTGCATCCCGTCCAGCTGGTGCTGCGAAGAAAGAAGTAGCCAGCGAAGAAAGCGCACCTCGCGAAGAACGTGCCCCGCGTGAGGCTCGCGCACCTCGCGAAGAACGTGAAGACCGCGCTCCACGCAATAACGAAGGTGAAGGCGAAGGCAGCGATCGTAGCGACCGTGGCGATCGCAATGACCGTGGCGATCGCAACGACCGCAATGGCCGCAACAATCGTCGGGGCCGAGATCGCAATGATCGCAATAGCAATGGCCGCAACAACCGTGGTGCCCGTGGCGGAGATCGTGATTACGACTTAGAAGTTTCTGAAGATGATGTACTTCTGCCAGTTGCAGGAATCATCGACATTCTCGATAACTATGCATTCGTTCGCACCTCTGGCTACTTGCCTGGTCCAAATGACGTTTACGTTTCAATGGGATTAGTTAAGCGCTTCTCACTTCGCAAGGGTGACGCAGTAACTGGTCAGGTTAAGCAGCCACGGGAAGGTGATCGCCCTCAAAAGTTCAATCCACTGGTTCGCATCGAATCTATAAATGGACTTGAGCCAGACGAGGCAATCAAGCGCGTTGATTTCGGCAAACTAACTCCGCTTTACCCACAGGATCGCTTACGCCTAGAAACCGTGCCAAACAACTTAGTTACTCGCGTAATTGACTTAGTTGCCCCGATTGGTAAGGGTCAGCGCGGTCTGATCGTTTCGCCTCCTAAGGCGGGAAAGACCATGATTTTGCAAAACATTGCAAATGCGATTGCCGAAAACAACCCAGAAGTTCACTTGATGGTTGTTCTAGTTGATGAGCGACCTGAAGAAGTCACCGACATGCAGCGTTCGGTTAAGGGTGAAGTTATTGCTTCCACCTTCGACCGACCAGCTGAAGATCACACCACAATTGCTGAACTTGCAATTGAACGTGCAAAGCGTTTGGTTGAAATGGGTCATGACGTGGTTGTGCTACTTGACTCGATGACTCGTCTTGGTCGTGCCTATAACCTTTCAGCCCCTGCATCCGGCCGAATTCTTTCCGGTGGTGTTGACTCTGCTGCGTTGTATCCACCTAAGAAATTCTTTGGTGCTGCCCGCAACATCGAAGAAGGTGGCTCACTAACAATCTTGGCAACTGCCCTTGTCGATACCGGCTCTCGAATGGACGAAGTTATCTTCGAAGAATTCAAGGGAACTGGCAACATGGAACTTAAGCTTGATCGTCGTCTGGCAGATCGTCGCATCTTCCCAGCCGTTGATGTCGAAGCATCGGGAACTCGACGTGAAGAAATTCTTCTTGCTGCAGATGAACTAAAGGTGATTTGGAAGCTTCGTCGCGTGCTACACGCACTTGATTCACAGCAATCACTTGAATTGCTGTTAACCAAGCTTCGTGAAACCAAGAGCAACCTTGATTTCTTGATGCAGGTTCAAAAGACCACACCTGAAGCACCAGGTGGCATGGGCTCAGATTCGATGGATAACGTCGACTAATTAAGTCATGCAAAGGTCCGATGCTCATCAGGGTGTCGGACCTTTTTGTTTGGTCGACCCTAAAGCACACGCAGATTTCTAGCCAGCCAAAACAACTCAAGTGGACACCGCTGAATGTCCTTATTAGCAACGTAGAAAGTTAGTCAATAGTTAAGGATTTGTTCATACTCATAAATGTGAAGGGCTAGCCAAATTCGTTTCCCACGGTAAAGTTGCTAACGTGAAAAAATTGAATTCTGTGGCACGCATTGTTGCGGTCGGATTAGTTACAGCCCTAACAGTTAGCTTGCTGCCCGCAAATGCAAATGCAACAAGCCCGCTATCAGGTCAGTACAACTGCCAAACAGGTCTTCCTTCGGGGGATGGCCCGACATACACAATCACTGAAGGCGTTGTCACATCTGGCGGCAATTGCACCGGGGAAGTTGTAATTCCAGACGGTGTCATAAGCATTGGGGAGTGGGCGTTCGCAGGCGCAATCGGGCTAACTTCCATCACCATCCCGTCAAGTGTCACAAGCATCGGGGACGGTGCGTTCCAAGGCGCAACCGGTCTAACTTCCATCGCAGTGGATGCGGATAACCAGAGCTTTACCTTAATCGATGGCGTGCTCCTGAATGAAGACGCAACTACATTGATCCAATACCCAGCTGGAAAGAGCGATACTTTTTACTCAATCCCGTCAAGTGTCACAAGCCTTGGTGATTACGCGTTCGCATGGGCAACCAGGCTAACTTCCATCACCATCCCGTCAAGTGTCACAAGCATCGGGGAGTGGGTGTTCTTTGGCGCAACCGGGCTAACTTCGATCACTATCCCATCAAGTGTCACAAGCATCGGGAACTTCGCGTTCTATGGCGCAACCGGGCTAACTTCCATCACCTTTGCTCAGGGCAGCCAGCTAACAAGCATCGGGGGCTACGCGTTCGAAGGCGCAACCGGGCTAACTTCTATCACTATCCCATCAAGTGTCGCAAGCATCGGGGACGCCGCGTTCCAAGCCGCAAGCTCTCTGAAAGACGTTTACTTCCCAGGTAATGCTCCAGATTCTGTGGGCATCTTGGCCTTCAATTCCATAGCCAATGGAGCCACCGCCCACATCAGCGCAACTGCCACAGGGTTTGGAAATGATCAATCTTGGAATGGTCTAGTAATTGACCGAGCCGTTGTTCGCTACGCAGTCAACTACAACACAGCCAGTGGCAGCGAAGTTACTCCAGGATCATTTACTTCCGGTGGCACAATCCAATCTGCGCCAACATCAACCCGCGCTGGTTACACACTTCTTGGCTGGTCAACGACTGCAGGCAGTACGGAAAACATAGTTACTTTCCCTTACACACCAACTGCATCTACTGACATTACGTTGCATGCAATCTGGACTTTGAACAACGGAAGATTTAAGTGCACAACTGGCCTGCCACTTGAAGCAGATGACCCAAGCCCGGCTTACACAATTAGCAACGGTGTGATTTCTTCGTATTCAGGTGCTGATTGCACTGGCGCAGTAGTAATCCCAGAAGGTGTCACAAGCATCGGGGGCGGCGCGTTCTATGGCGCAACCGGGCTAACTTCCATCACCATCCCGTCAAGTGTCACTAGCATCGGGAACTACGCGTTCGCTTACGCAACCGGGCTAACTTCCATCGCAGTGGATGCGGATAACAAGAGCTTTACCTCAATCGATGGCGTGCTCCTTAATGAAGACGCAACTACGTTGATCCAATACCCAGCGGGTAAGAGCGATACTTTTTACTCAATCCCATCAAGTGTCACAAGCATCGGGTACGCCGCGTTTCTAGTCGCAACCAGGCTAACTTCCATCACTATCCCA
>CANKTT010000048.1 GCA_947486505.1 Actinomycetota bacterium
GCAACCCGATTTAAAATTGCGCCTCGTTCTTGCGGTGACATTTGAGACCAAATTGGAAAGGCAGATTTAGCGGCAGCGACAGCTAGATCAACCTCTTTAGCGCCACCACGGGAAATGTCAGCCAGAAAAGAGCCATCTATCGGAGAGTGATCTGCGAATGTGGAATCGGAGGCAATTCGTTTACCGCCGATGAAATGCCGAGTATCAACCTCAACTCCAGCAACTGTTGCCAATGTCATGCCATCCCCTGAAAAGTCGTTCGGGTACTAACGAATTACGATACGTTAAATTTAGTGATTTGGGAACTGAATTCAGGTAATTCTTTCATTAGGCTGGTGAAATGTCGTTACGTCCGAGAATCGCACTCATAGGGCGGTTTACAAACTCTGCTTCGGCGCTCAGATATGAGGGAGTCGTTAGTTCAAGAGCACTTTTGGAATCTCTTTGGAATGCGGGGGCTGACCCGGTGACTCTGCTGGCAGCGCCGGAAAGCGACTGGGCTCAGCGACTTAAGGGCTATCAAGGGGTGTTACTTGCAGGCGGCGGTGACATTAACCCAATTAGGTACGGTCAGACTCCAGACGCCAGTGTTTATGACGTGGATGATCTGCAGGATGATTCAGACTTTGGGATAACCGAGTACGTGTTGCAACAAGGGATTCCCACCTTGGCAGTATGTCGTGGCTTACATGTTGTAAACGTTGTCCGCGGCGGCACTCTAATTCAGGACATGCCGGAAAATCATCGCCATGTCGTCCAAGAGGTAAAAGTTAGTGATTACGAATCATTTGGTTTTGTTTCGGAATTGGTAGCAACTTCGTGTTACCACCACCAAGCAATTGACAAACTCGGATCTGGATTAGAAGTCCTAGGCCGTGGTCCGGATGGAACTATTGAAGCCGTTGGAATTGAATCAACTGGTTGGGCTCGTGGCGTTCAATGGCACCCAGAAGATACTGCGAAATCAGATGCAAACCAACGGGGATTGCTTGCCCGACTAGTTAAAGAGGCTAGTGCTTAGCTTGCTTTTGGGAATCTACAGTGACGGTAACGGCCCGAAGTAGGTCAGCAAAGATTCCTAAATCAGATCGCTTTAAGTCAGCAACGGCTAACTGCTCGCCTTTATTAAATTCAGGAAACAATTGCTTCATCATTTTTCGACCCTTGGCCGTTAGCTTTACCAAAACCAAACGCCCGTCCTTGTTGCTTCGAGTTCTGGTGATTAGGCCACGCCCTTCAAGGGTTTGCATCACACCAGTCAAAGTAGCTTTAGAAAAACCACCCTCTTCAGCAATTACCCGAGATTCAACTGGTTCCCAAATCCAAACCACCCAAAGGACTACAAATGCGGTCCAGGATAAATCGTGCTGTGCCAAAACGGTTCGCTCTAGGTAATTGCGGACCGCGTTTGCAGCCCGGAATAAATTGGAGGCAACGGCCATTGCTTCGAAGTCAATTTTTAGATCGCCGAGGCGCTCCTGAACTTGTCGTTCCGTTTCATCAAGCGTGTGCTGACCAGCCATGGAACCTCAATTTCCTAGAACCTACGCTAACTTTATCTGCTTAGTTGAAAATGATCACGGGATGGGCCAGAATCAGGTATCTTAAAACTGTTCGTACCCGAACGAATATTCCAACTTGTTGTGAGGTGAGTTAATGTCAGCCGCTACAGATGTCAGCTTGGCAAACTTAGATTTATTCGAAAAGCAAATTCCATGGCATACCTTTGACGAGTTGCGTGCGAATAGCCCGGTGCACTGGAGTGAAGAGCCTGCACCGAATTCAGGTTTCTGGTCGTTAACTCGGTATCAAGATATCGTTCGCGTACTTCGTGACACTGAGACTTATTCAAGCGAAAAAGGTACTGCGAATCTCGAAGAGTTAGATGAAGAGCAAATGGAAGCTCGCAAGTCAATGCTTGAAACTGACGGTATTCGTCATCGCGCATTGCGCCGGCTAATGCAAGATTCATTTACTCCAAAAGCAGTCGCTGGATATGAAACCTTCCTTCGAGGATTAACAGCAAGCACTCTTGATGATGCATTCGCCAAGGGATCCTTTGATTTCGTCAAAGAAGTCGCTGCAGATTTCCCAATTCGAGTCTTAGCTCGCCTTATGGATGTTCCTGACACTGACATCGGTCAACTCATTGCTTGGGGCAACCGCATGGTGGGTAATACCGACCCTGAGCACGCAGATGTTTTGCTAGATTCACCCGAATCTGAAAAATATCGAATGTTGCCATTTAGGTCTCCTGCAGCTTTGGAAGTTTGGGCCTATGGCGATGAATTAGCCAAGCAACGATTGGGTGGCAATGGAACTGATATCGTCTCGACGTTGATCAACCAAACTCCTGTAGATGGCTTGCCACTGTCGACGAGGGATTTCCATGCCTATTTCTTGCTTTTGATTGTTGCTGGAAATGAAACAACTCGTCACACAATCACGCACAGCATGAATTACTTGATCGACAATCCAGATCAAATGGCACTGCTGCAAGAACGCCCTGAATTGATCGAATGGGGAGTTGAAGAAATGCTTCGCATGGCGAGCCCGGTTTATCACTTCCGTCGAACTGCAACCAAGGACACAGAGATTAATGGTCAGGCAATTAAGGAAGGCGACAAGGTTGTTACTTGGTTCGCTTCCGGTAATCGCGATCCGGAAATTTTTGTCGACCCATATCGCATGGATGTCACTAGGAATCCGAATGAGCATATGACATTTGGTCGAGGTGGCCCACATATGTGCCTAGGTAATTCACTTGCTCGACTTGAAATAAAAATCATGTTCGAAGAATTATTGCCAAGAATTTCTGACATTAAGCGAGTTGGCGAACTAGAGCGACTTCGCAGCAACTTCGTTAATGGAATTAAGCGCTTTCCTGTTGAAGTAACTCTTAAATAACTAAATCAATTTAGCAATATCTCTTAAGAACGTATCAACCAATTGGTTGGTACGTTCTTTTGCTGCAGCCTGCTCAGCTTCGGTATGTGCAAGCAATACATCTGGATCTTGACCATCTTTGATAACTAGGTCACGACCACCGTTGTTGAGCCAACCTAGGAGCATCTCTGGCGTTAACTCAGGGTGGAACTGAACTCCAAGATTCCTACCATTAGTAAAAGCCTGACTAGCTGCTGAGTTCCGCGCGATCTCTAGAGCGTCAGCAGGTAATTGCCATCTGTCGTAGTGGAACTGAAACCACGGACCAGCAGGGACTAAATCTGGACGATCGGTATGAACTACCGTCCAGCCAATTTCTGGTTTAGGTCCAGGAGCGACACTGCCACCTAAAGCCCGGGCAAGTAGTTGCCCACCGAAACAAATTCCAAAAATGGGGACATCGGTATCAATTGCCTCAGAAATGAAATCCAATTCCGGTTTCAGCCAAGCTCCAATTCGGTCATCATCCCAAGCGCCCCAGGGTGCACCCATCGGCACAACGACGTCATAATCTGCAAGGTTTGGAAATTCTCGCTCAACATTTGGCTCATCGAATTTCTCTGCGGGAACAACCAAGAATTGATCCACAGTAAAGCCATGGAATCTAAATCTTTCAGCCACTGGGCCAGGCGGGCTCACATGATCGTGCTCAATGATTAGAACTCTCATGCCTGCCCTATTCCCATCGGAAATTTTCTTCTATTCTGCCCTAAAAAGCCCCCCAAACGATTAAAATGAAAAAATCGTTCATACCCTAACGATTTTTGGAGGAACTATGTCGCTTGATCTTTCTGCACTTCGTGCTCAACTACAAAGCGAAAATATTGACATCCTGCGGCTTGTTTACGCTGACGTACTCGGAATCCCTCGCTCCAAAGATTTGGTCGTTAGCCAAATGGAAAAAGCCGCGGCGCATGGACCAGCTTTTTGCCAAGGCGTTTGGGTTACAAATACCCGCGGTGGAGTTCTGGATGGCCACGGAAGTATTTCTGATGGCCTATCTGATTTCGTAAGTCGAATTGATCCAAACACAATTCGCAAACTCCCATGGGAGCCGGGAGTTGCATACGCGGTTGTGGATGCCTTCGAACCAAACGGAGACGACAATCCGGTTGCACCACGAACTGCGCTACAGCGAGTATTGAAGGAATACGAAAAGATTGGTTTAACTCCAGTAATTGGTCCAGAGCTTGAGTTCTATTTGGCTACGCAGGAGAACGATCAATGGGTGCGTGCCTTACATAGAACCGGTCGGGTTTACACCACTGGTGCAATTGTGGATCCAGACGGCACGTTCTTACACATGTTGCGCATGCTAGATCAAATGGATATCGGCGTCTTTGCGGGTAACCACGAATTTGCTCCTGCCCAGTATGAAATCAATTTGTGGCATGGCGAAGCTTTGGAGTCAACGGACAGAACTTTCTTGTTCAAGACTGCAATCAAAGACATTGCCGTACGTCGTGGTTACAACGCGACGTTCCTCGGAAAGCCTTGGGCTGAATCTGAAGGCAGTGGCTTCCATTTGCACTTCTCAGTAGTCGACTCCAAGGGCAAGAACCAAATGCATCATGGCCAAGAGCTATCTGAAGTCGCAAATCAAATGATCGCTGGAATTCTGAGCCATGCAAATGCGCTTACTGCATTTACCAACCCAACTATCAATGCCTTCAAACGTCTAGGACCAGACACCTTGGCGCCGAGTCGCGCTAACTGGGGCTATGACAATCGGGCGACGCTGCTTCGAGTTCCACCTGAGCGTGGCGAGGGCACTCGACTTGAAATCCGAATCGGTGATGGCGCAGCTAACCCTTACCTGATGGTTGCTTCAGTATTGGCTGCTGGCTTGGACGGCATTAAGCAAAAAATGAAGCCGAACAAGGCTGCGGAAGGCTGGGCATATGAAGATGAAGCAGATCCACTTTTGCCTGTGACCTTCACTGCTGCACTGGACGCGCTTGAAGCAGATCCGCTGTTTGCTGACCTCATGGGACCAACTGTTATTTCAACACACTTAACTTTGAAGCGCGATGAAATTGAGCGTTACGAAGCTGAGGTTCCAGACCCAAGCACTCGTGAGATAACTGCCTGGGAACTAGACGAATACATATGGGATTACTAGACCGGATTTGAACGGTCAGCAATTAATTTGCCACCAGCGAAGGTAACTCCAACCTCGCGGTAGTAGCCACCAAGTATTTTCTGCACTGGAAGTATCGACGCTAGTTCGTCCCATTGGGAATCACCAAGAACTAACTCTGCGTCACCCTTCCACGGTTGTCCGAGGTCGGCATCAATACCATGCATGGTGATCAATTGATCCATGGATAGCCCGGCATCTTTAGTAATCGATGGCATGAAACGACTGTGCAACATTGCATGACCATTAACGAAGCCATTTGTTTCGGAAGGCTCGCGCAACGTCACGACTGCAGATGCAAGTCTGTGATCGTAAGCAGACAGAGTTGCGCCAAGCTTTGCTCCGGCTTCAAGGCGGGGCGAAGCCTTTCCACGATTAAAGATTCGGGTGACATGTGCTGAGCCAATTTTCTTTGGATACCCCTGATACCAACCACGAGCGATTGCAAAATCTTTTGTGACCCAAATTGCAACACAACGACTGTAAGTAACACCTTCATAAGAGCAGCGCACAACCGCAAAAGTCTCTAGGTACTGCGAGCGAATTGGATCTAGTAATTCCGCGCCGCCTTCGCTGCACGATTGCCAGTCAGCCCAAATCAAAGCAACTGCTCCCGGTTCTTCTGGAGCTAAATCGATATCAGGCGGCAGGATGGCTCGAACATTTGCTGGGTCAGTTAAGTATTCAACGGTTAGTAGGGTGCCGCTGTAATACCAAGGCATTTCGGGAATGATCGCGCTCTTACCAGTCGGGGTGAGCGGAGGCAGGAATCCTTGTAGATCAGACATGCGACTATCGTAGTACGAAATATTCGTTAGGGTACGAATGAGCCAATCAAGCCCAATTCCTTAGCGACACGCTCAATTTGCCCAGGTTTAATCGATAGTTTTTAGAAATTTCTCTAATTTGCCCCACAGATAGGGCAAATCTGCCAATATCGTTCGTATCCGTTCGATCTCACATCGGACGTGAATTACAGCAGTGAGCCTAGGAGGAATCTGTGTCAAGTAATGAAGCAAAGGCTGCCGTAGATGGCGAGGGCCTTAAAAAAGGAACGATTGGAATCTTTGGAATCGTCTTCTTCGTAATCGCAGCAGCAGCTCCAATGGCTGGTATGACTGGCGCTGTTCCTGTCGCCATCGTATTAGGTAGTGGCGCCGGAGCACCTGGTGCTTATCTGCTGGTTGGTCTAGTGCTCGTGCTATTCAGCGTGGGTTATGCCGCTATGACGCATCGAGTAACAAATGCCGGTGCATTCTTTGCGTATGTAGGTCGTGGCCTAGGTACAAATGCTGGCGTAGGTTCAGCGTTTGTCTCGATGGTTGCTTACTTAACTGTGCAATGGGCAGTTTACGGTTTCTTCGGTGCCATTGCTGCTGGCCAAATGGCTGCGCAATTTGGAATTGACCTGCCTTGGTATGTGTGGTCACTTATTGCGGTAGCAATTGCGACTGCATTATCGATTCTTCGGGTTGATGTGGGCGCTAAGGTTCTTGGTGTTCTGATGATCGCGGAAATTCTTTCAATGTTGGTTGCCGGCATCGCTGCACTTGTAGATGGCGGACCAGAGGGTTGGAACCTTGTGGCATCATTCTCACCGAGCAGCATCTTTGCTGGTGGACTACTTGGTACTGCAGGCATCGCATTCGCATTCGCATTCGCATCCTTTATTGGATTTGAAGCAACTGCAATTTACGGTGAAGAAACCAAAGACCCTAAGCGCTCAGTTCCGCGCGCTACCTATCTAGCAGTTGGAATCATCACTGCAATCTTTGCCATCGTTTCCTTCGGCATGATTACTGCAATGGGTGCATCCGAAGCTGTCAACAAAACTGTTGAATGGTCATCCGTTGATGGTGTTCCATTGGCAAATCCAGCTAACGTTCTGATTACTGTGGCAAATCAGTCAGTGGGAACTTGGCTGGGAACATTAATTGGTTGGTTGATTCTTACTAGTTTGTTTGCTGCCACTGTTGCGTTCCAGAACTCGGCATCTAGGTACTTGTTTGCACTTGGTCGCGGTGGAGTTCTGCCTACATCAATGGCAAAGGTCAATGGCCGTGGCGCACCTCAGAATGCATCAATCATTACAACTGTGCTTTCTGTCTTAGTAATTCTCTACTTCCAGCTAAATGGTTTAGATCCAATTCTGAACTTGTTCTACTGGATGAGTGGATTAGCGGTTATTGCAATCGTCTTGGTAGAAATTTTGGTCAGCTTGGCTGTAATTGTTTTCTTCTCCAAGCATGCAGAGGGCGAAGGAGTGTTTACTCGGTTAATTGCTCCATTGCTAGGTCTAATTGGATTGGCATTTGGCCTGTATCTACTGATGTCACGCTTTGCACTTCTAGCTGGTACCACTGCAACTGATGTGGACCCAACGGTTACTGCTTGGGCGCAAAGCATGACTGGAACTGTAATCATGGCAATCCCATTTGTTGCCCTTGTTGTTGGATACCTAATTGGTCTTGCAAGCAAGGAAAATGATGAGGCAGTTAAGGATCTCGTTAGCTAGTCACATCAAATAGGAATGGGCTGCCGGAAACGGTAGTCCATTCCTATTTATGTCCCATTTTGGGAACTTGCTCGCGCCTAAGCCATTTTTAGCCATTTGCTTAATACCTTAAATATGTGACCGGCGTTGTGCATCCAGTTGGACCTGAAGAACCTCAGGTCTATTGGCGACGACGCCTAATGCTTGGACTAGCTGCACTCGTGACACTCATCGTGATATTCAGTACCCTGTCCGGCGGCGAAGATCCGGTTGCTACCGCAGCCTCCACTACCAGTTCGCCAAGTCCGGACACTGTAGTCATGTCTCCTGAGTCAACAACAGTTCCAGGCGTTGCCGTTTCGCCAACTCCAGCGGTTCTGCAACCCACAACCCAGCCAACAGTCCCAGCCGTCGCTGAGGGCGAATGTTCTGATGCAGATACTTCAATTCGAGTAGTAGTTGATCGCGAGACGACGGCGGTTGGTGAAGGCGTCCACATCAACATGATCGTTAAGAATATTTCTGCAAAAACTTGCAAGAGGGACGTGGGCAGTGGGGCCAATGAAGTAACAGTAATTTCTGGCCCAGCATTGATTTGGTCGACAGATCACTGCAATCCAAGTACCGATAAAGATTTAGTAGAACTTGCACCTGGGCAGGAATGGAACGTAAAGGTAGTTTGGATTGGAAAACAAACGGCCAAAGGTTGCAAAGTAAGAAACATGGCTGAGTCTGGCGCCTATTGGGCTCATGGTAGAAATGCCAGCCTGAACAGTGACGGCGTGCAGTTCGTCGTTCAGTAATAAGTTGTTAAACGTAACGTTCTAACAAACTAGCTTCGGCTACTCGAGATAAATTCTCTCGAATCGCTCGTGCCCGAGTTTCGCCAACGCCTTCGACGTCGCGCAACTCATCAGCTGATGCAGAAAGTAAGTTCTGTAGGCCGCCAAAATGCTGAATCAAGTTTTCAAAGATTTGCTCCGGAAGCCTTGGAACCTTTGCCAGTAGGCGGAAGCCTCGTGGGTGCACGGTGTTATCCAGTGATTCAGTGTCACTTGGTAGCCCAATAGCTGAGGCAATGTTTGAAACATCCAATAGTGATGCTGCATCAAGTTCTGCGATCCCTTTCAGAATGCCTTCAGCTTTATTTGCTTTGCGCCCGCCAGTTGGCATGTAATCCTGAATGATGTAACCCAGATCAGCTGCGGTACCAGAAACCAATTCTTCAAGCTGTAGCGACAACAAGCGACCGTCGGTACCGAGCTCGACAACGTAGGCAGAGATTTCACTTGAAATACGGCGAACCATTTCATGTCGCTGCACCACAGTTGCAACATCTCTAATTGTTACTAAGTCTTCAATTTCCATTGTGGACAGCGAGCCAGCAACTTCATCTAGTCGAGCGCGGTAGCGCTCTAAAGTTGCCAAGGCTTGATTTGCCTTGGAAAGAATGGTTGCTGAATCCTCGAGCACATAACGCAGTCCGTCAAGATAGAGAGCGATAATCCGCATTGATTTACTTACACTTAAAACAGGCAGATTTGATTGCCTAGAAACACGGTCAGCGGTGCGGTGCCTTGTTCCCTGTTCGTTTGTTGGAATTGATGGGTCTGGAAGCAATTGGACTGCAGCGGAAACTATTTTTGTCGCATCTCTGTCGCAAATTACAGCGCCGTCCATTTTTGCCAACTCGCGCAACCGGGTTGCAGTGAACTCAATGTTGACATCGAAGCCACCACTGCTGATTGCATTAATTGTTTTATCCTGGCCCAATACAATTAGCGCGCCAGTGTTACCGCGCAAAATTCTTTCTAGGCCATCACGCAACTCAGTTCCGGGGGCAACTTGTGCCAAAACGGATCTCAACATTTCAGCAGAGTTAACTTGCTCTTTGGTTGCCACGCGATTTCTTTCTCACTGGAGTTGAGATGAGTCTACGGCTGATACCAACTATTTTGCATCATTGGTAAAGAAATTCAGATTGCGTTAACCGCATCGCTAAGTGAGCCAACTTCGATAAGTCGAAGGCCTTTGACTCCCGATGGCAGGCGAGTACTTTTTGGAACGAGTGCAGTCTTGAAACCGATTCGGGCAGCTTCGCTTAGCCGTTGATTCATGCCAGGAACTGGTCGAACATCACCACTGAGTGCAACTTCCCCGATAGCTACGAGGTCGATAGGTAGGGCAGTATCGCGGGCAGCTGAGGTAATCGCTAAGCACATGGCTAGATCAGCGCCTGGATCTGAAATTTTCGCTCCAGCAACCGTGGCAAGGTAAACGTCCTTATCCCAAAGTTTTAGCCGAGCAGCCCGCTCGGTAACAGCGATCAACATAGCAGCGCGGGCATTATCAAAACCTGTGGTCCGGCGCATCGGATTATTACCTGGGCTAGTTGTCGTTAGCGCCTGCACCTCTACAAGCAGCGCGCGACTACCTTCA
>CANKTT010000049.1 GCA_947486505.1 Actinomycetota bacterium
CATGAACGGCACATCGGATCCAAGTGTTGCAGCCATTGCATCGAGTTGATCGCGCGGAATTCCCGCATTCCAATATGCATCGCAGGCTAAAAGTGTCGCTGCTGCATCTGCGCTACCACCTGCCATGCCCGCAGCAATTGGAATAGATTTTTCAATTTGAATATTGATGTTTGGTTCTTCGCCACACGCCCGAGCTACTAATTCCGCCGCTTTCCAGGCCAAGTTGGTTTGATCAGTTGGAATTCGATCTGCAAAAGGGCCAAGGCCGCTGATAGTTAGCGAATCAGATGCCGAAACTGTGACCTCATCGTAAATGCCAACTGCTTGAAAGATAGTGGCAAGTTCGTGGTAGCCGGAAAATTCGCGTGGTCCTACGCCAAGGTAAACATTTACTTTGCCTGGGACTCTTACCGTTACAGATCTGGTCACAGGCTTAGATTACTTTCTTCGCATGGTGTGCGATAGCCACAAAATCCTGCAGACTTAACTGTTCCCCACGTAACCCAGAGTCAACGCCTGCCTCGCGCAAAATGCTTTCCACATCTTGCGGTGAGCCAAGTACGCTGCCAAGTGCAGTTCGGAGAGTCTTACGACGCTGTCCAAAGGCTGCATCAACGATTGTGAATGTAAGTTCCCGTAACTGTGGATCCAATTCACGGTCTTTGCGGACTAAGCGAACTAATCCTGAATCAACATTTGGTGCTGGCCAAAAAACATTGCGGCCAACTGAGCCAGCTTTAGTGACGTCGCCGTACCAAGCCATCTTGACACTTGGCACACCATAAATTTTGCTGCCAGGACCAGCAGCCATTCGATCAGCAACTTCCGCTTGCACCATTACCAGGATTTCTTTTAGCGAAGGAAAGGTCTCCAAGAAGTGCAAAACCACCGGAACTGAAACGTTGTACGGGAGGTTTGCTACTAAGTGAGTTGGGTTGGCAGGCAATTCATCGATTCGCATTGCGTCTGCATTGATCACAGTTAAGTTGTCTTTCAAAGTTGGCGCATGCAACGCAATAGTTGCTGGAAGTGCGCCGGCTAAAACTGGATCAATTTCAACTGCAAGTACTTTGGCAACATTGGGAAGTAACGCAAGAGTTAGCGATCCTAATCCCGGACCAATTTCAACAACTACATCTGTTTCACATACGTGCGCTTGACTTACGATACGCCGAACTGTGTTTGGATCGATTACAAAGTTTTGTCCCAATTTTTTTGTGGGAGTGGCATTCAACGATGCGGCTAATGTGCGAATCTCTGTTGCACCGAGCAAGGTGGCTCCATGCGATGTTGGTTCTGTGATTTCAGGCATCTAGAAAATTTTTAGTACCAGTTGCGGTCGTAAAAGAAATCAAGAGCTTCACATGGAGTGCCATAGCGATCCTCGATGTAACTCGCGCCCCATTTAATCTGGGTTGCTGGATTAGTTTTCCAGTCAGAACCAAACGTTGCCATTTTTGTTCCTGGCAAGCTTTGTGGAATTCCATAAGCACCCGATGTTGGATTGGTAGCTTTGTGATTCCAGTTGCTCTCACGGAACCACAAAGTTTCCAAACATGAGAATTGTTCTTTGCCCCAGCCATACTCCTGGTTGATCCAAAGCTTTGCATATTCCTTGTTGCCAGATTTTGTACCAGTCTCACCTTCAGCAGCACGCAGGGCCTTCAAGAGCAAGGTTGGGTCACCAGTGCCGCGAATCACGACTGCGTCAACTGGTTCTCTCGTTACAACCCGAGAGATTTCGCTGCGAGATACCTCTGTACCATCGACAAATTTAACTTGGTAAGTCACATTGACTCTTCCCGGCTTGCCAGACTTCTTAATGATTTCGGTACCAGAAGCAATCGTCGGATCTTCAGTCGCCAAAGTTGCAAAATCAAGTTCTACCTTCTTGGTTACAACTTTGCTATGGATCGTATGGTTCTTAACGTCGTAAGTTACTGTCGAGTCAATTACAAGTGCGGCAACGTCAACGTATGGCGGAATTTGCTCAGTGCTATTTGCAGCTGTAATGCCACCAGTTAGCAGAACTGCAGCTCCAGCCACGATCGCCGACGTTAGCGGCACATTATGACTTTTTGGGCGCGCATGACGACCAGGCGCACGATGGCGACCACGTTGTGTCATAACTTCCCCAATTTGATTAGGTTTGCGTGTTCAATCCTTTGAACGACAAACTCCACGTTATCCCGAACCTCCCCCACTAAGGCAAGTTCACATTTGTCAAAATGGCCCAAAAACCCTTGCAGCATTTGAAAAAAGAAGTTCACATATTTCTTGTTCAGATTGCCCTCGAACCTCACAAATTGCCCGCACGGTCCAAGGGATGTTTGTCGATGCATTGGCATGACCCCGGTTTGGTGCCGGCGTTAAAAATGGGGAGTCAGTTTCCACTAACAACAAATTATCTGGGATTTCAAGCACGGCATCTCGAAGTTGCTGCGCATTCTTAAAAGTCACAACACCAGGAATCGACATGTACCAGCCAGCTTGAGCGCACAACTTTGCCATTTCGGCATCCCCAGAAAAGCAGTGAAAAACCACCGTCTCAGGAGCTCCGTAGCTTTCTAGAGTTTTGATTACATCCTTATGGGCATCTCGATCGTGAATAATGACAGGCTTCCCCGCGTTCCTAGCTATGTCAATATGGGCGCGAAATGAAACATGTTGCGCGGCAGATTGAGATTCTTCGGTTCGGTAATAATCTAAACCCGTTTCTCCAATTCCTCTGACTTGTGGCAATTGCGCCAAATCAGCAATTGCGGCTAAGGAGTTCTCTAAGTCTGGATCGTGAGCTGCTGCATTGGGGTGCAACGCAACCGTAGCCCAAACATCAGGATGATCCAGGGCAGCCCGCGCAGCCCATTTCGAACTGGCAACGTCACATCCGACTTGAATCACTTTTGTCACGTTTACTGACTTGGCTGCTGCCATGGCGTCATCAACGTTGGGCAAGACATGTTCATCATCAAAGTTGACGTCCATATGACAATGCGTATCTACTACTGGACCAGCCAAAGGCACCGCCAACTTAACTCCACTCACTCCTATACGTTACTGATGCCCTCATGACCTAGTCTGGTCACAGGGCAGTAATTGGGATGTCCAGCGCTATCACAAGGGTTAACTGCAGGGACAAATTAGTGAATCGTCGACTTCCAGGGCTAGATGGCTTACGTGGCATCGCGGTTCTGGCTGTCATTATTTATCACGCAGATGTTTCACTTCTGGTGGGTGGATTTCTTGGCGTAGATGTTTTCTTCGTTTTGTCTGGATTCCTGATCACTTCGCTCTTGATTGATGAACTAACTCAAACCAATTCCGTTGATCGAGCCCGCTTCTACATGCGTCGCATTCGTCGATTGATGCCTGCCCTTTTCTTGGTTCTGTTTTTCAGTGTTTTGGTATCAGGTCTTTTTGTACTTGATGCCGCTTACCACGTTCGACGAGACTTACCGTGGGCCATCACATTTGTTTTGAATTGGTCATACCTATTTTTTGAACAGTCATATTTTGTAAACATTTCCCGGCCACCACTATTGCAACATCTTTGGTCACTATCTGTTGAAGAGCAGTTCTATGTAATCTGGCCAATCCTGTTGATTGGACTTTATAAAGTAAAGATTGGGAACCTGACTCCACGCGTAAAGATATTCTTTGTTTCCGCATCTCTGGCTATCGCTTCAACAGCGTGGATGATTCACCTTTCCGTAGCAAATGGTTTTCCAATTCCAAATGACCCAAGTCGGGTCTACTTTGGCACTGACACTCATGCCATGGGGTTGCTAGTTGGTTGTGCTGCCGCTGCACTTTGGCGCTACGAAAAACTCAATGAACGCTTAACACCAGATCGAGTGGCTGTACTCAACTCTCTAGGCTTGATAAGCCTTGGGGGGTTGGCTTACTTCTTTTTGTTTGTGAGCGAACTAAATGAATTTCTCTACCGCGGCGGCTTTCTCGTGATATCGATTTTGACCGCAACATTGGTATTGATTACGGCACATCCTGGGCTAAAGTTTGGTGCTTTCCTAGGCAATCCAGTTCTTAAGTGGTTTGGTGATCGTTCATATGGAATCTATTTATGGCACTGGCCGATATTCGTGTTAATGAGATCCGGCATTGATATTCAATGGTCAGAATCGGTTGCATTTGTAGCGAAGATTTCGATTGTTCTCGTAGTCGCAGATTTGTCATACCGCTTTGTTGAAATGCCAATTCGAAATGGCGCAATCGGTAACCGGTTAGATACTTGGCGAGCAGCCGGCATTCCCCGACCGCAAATCAGAACGTTTCTGGCAACCGTCGTCGCAATCACGGTGCTGACTACGAGCTTTGTTGGAATGTATCGGGTACCAACTCCGGACGCCGGAAACTTTACTGGGATCGGAGGTATCACCGCGATTGACGATGATCCGGTTTCCCAAGTCGAACCTGCTGTGACAATTGATACCGATCCAGTAATCAGCTCACAACAGGCAACGGACGTTCGCAAAGACATCCAAAACAAACTACCGCCTGTAATTTTCGGAGATTCGGTCGTACTAAGTGCTCGAGATAGCCTTCGAAGCGTAATCGGAAAAGTATCAATAGATGCCGCGGTTAGTCGCCAACCACGGGTAATCGCAGAACGCATTAGTACCAGACGAGATGAGCGACGACTTGGTCCCAACGTAGTGATCCACATGGGTACCAATGGAATTGTTCAGGAGAATGACTTAAAACCGATCTTGGAGCAACTTCGAGATCGCAATCGCGTAGTGGTTGTGAACGTCCAGGTTCCAAGAGTTTGGATGAAGCCAACGAATAAAACGATCGCTAAGTTAGTTAAGCAGTTTCCAAATGTCCGCCTAGCCGATTGGAATTCAGTTTCTAAGGGGCATAAGAATTACTTTGCACCTGATGGTGTGCACTTGACCAAAACCGGTGCTGAGATATTTGGGAATCTAATTAATGACAAGTTACGTGGTCCCTGAGCCACAAGTCTTAGATATTTTCAGGCTCTTCAAGTCTAGGGAACATCGATTCACTTTTCGTTATCTTCACTCCCGGCTTTAACTGCCCCCAAATTGCCACATTGGAAAATGATTGTCCAATACCTGATTCAGCGGCGCCAATGTCACTCCATAGTGCCGACATGCTCTTTGGCATGATCGGTGAATAAAGGGTCGAAATAGCTCGCAGTGATTCACACACTGTGTAAAGAATTGTGGCCAAACGCAGTCGGCTCTCCGCATCTTCTTTCTTTGCCAAAGTCCAAGGTTCTTGCTCAGTTACATAGAGATTGACCGCATCAATGAATTCCTTGACTGCAACAATCCCGGTTTGGAAATCAAAAGCTCGGATGGAAACGTCTGCCTGGGCTGAAGTTTTTACTAAAAGCTCAGTCAAAACTTTTTCAGCGGCAGTTAGTTCATCAGGTGCTGGAAGTAAGCCATCAAAATTCTTGACAACCATTGCTTGCACGCGACTAGCCAAGTTACCCAGCCCATTGGCAAGCTCTGATGTGTAGCGCGCAACTAAATCTTCCCAAGAAAATGATCCATCTTGGCCGAAGATGATCGCACGCATGAAGTAATACCGAAACGCATCCGAGCCGATTAAGTCCACAATGCTTTGTGGCGAGATCCCAGTGAGCTTGCTCTTGCTCATTTTTTCGCCACCTACTAGCAACCAGCCATGTGCAAATACGCACTTAGGAAGCGGCAAATCTGCAGCCATCAACATTGCCGGCCAAATTACTGCGTGGAAGCGCAAAATGTCTTTTCCAACTAAGTGCACATCTGCTGGCCAAGTTTCTGCGAACTTCTTTGCCCCGTCGCTGCCTGGTTCATCTCCCAGTCCAACAGCGGTTGCGTAATTAAGTAGCGCATCAAACCAAACGTAAACAACCTGAGATGAGTCCCAAGGAACTTCAATACCCCAGTCAAATGTAGAGCGAGAGATTGATAGATCCTGAAGTCCGGAACGTAAGAATGACATCACTTCGTTGTAGGCGGACTCTGGGCGAATCGCTTGGGGGTTTGCTTCGTAATGCCTAATCAATGCATCTGCGTAAGCCGAAAGTTTGAAGAAGTAATTCGTTTCACTAACTTGCTCGACTGGCTTGGAATGAATTGGACAGAGTTTCTCCTCATTCTCGCCATCAATCAAGTCACCGGGAAGTTTGAATTCTTCGCAACCTACGCAGTACGGACCTTCGTAAGAACCTTCATAGATATGCCCAGCATCTTTGAGCTGGGACAAAAATCTTTGAACTCGCTTGGTATGCCGCTCCTGCGTAGTGCGAATGAAATCATCATTGGCCGCATCAATCACATCAAGGACTGGTAACCAAGCATCGGCAACCAATTTGTCTGCCCAATCCTGGGGCTCAACGCCGTTAGCTTCTGCAGTGCGCAAAACTTTTTGACCATGTTCGTCAGTTCCCGTTAGGAACCAAACATCTTCACCAGCCATCCGGTGCCAGCGAGTCATGACATCGCCAGCAACAGTTGTGTACGCATGGCCAATATGTGGCGCATCATTTACGTAATAGATGGGTGTAGTTAGGTAAAAAGCTTTATTGCTGGTCATATGGCAAGTCTAGAGCGAAACCCGATTAACTCTTTCGCTCACGCTGATTAGCCAAGACCGCGTCATAAACGTCTCGCTTTGGAACACCCAACTCTCTCGCCACCGCTGCAATCGCATCACGCTGGGTCTCACCAACTTCGACTCGGGTTGCAACTAAACCAACCCAGTCTTTCGCTGTGGTTGCAGGCAACGGTTTGGCACCCGAAATCACTAAAGTGATTTCGCCAAGGATCTCGCGATTACTCCAAGCAATTAACTCTGCCAATGTTCCACGCACTACTTCTTCATAAGTCTTTGTTAATTCACGACAAATCACACCCTGTCGATCTGAACCAAAGATTGCTTCGAGATCAACTAACGAATCGACCAAGCGATGTGGCGCCTCAAAGAAAACCATGGTGCGCTGTTCGTGCAGCAACGCTTCACATAAAGTTCGACGCTCGCCGGATTTTCTAGGTAAGAAACCCTCAAACGAGAAACGATCAACTGGAAGTCCACTGACTGCAAGAGCAGCCAGGACTGCCGAAGGTCCAGGAATCACCGAAACTATTACATTCTGGGCGATTGCTTCCTGCACTAATCGATAACCGGGATCACTAACACTTGGCATACCAGCATCAGAAATCATGACCACAGTTTCGCCAGACATCACTCGACCAATTAGTTCCGGGCTCTTCGATTCCTCAACTGCATCGTAAAACGACCATATTTGAGCCTGAGTTGTAATTCCTAGGTCAGCGAGCAATCTATGAGCTCGCCTGGAATCTTCAGCGGCGATTACATTTGCTGATGTCAGAATTTCCCGCAATCGCGCCGAAGCATCACCAATGTTTCCAATCGGGGTGGCGGCAAGAAATAACTGACCTGACATCCCTCTATCATTCCCTAAATCGGACTAGGTCCGAATCATTCCCTAAATCGGACTAGGTCCGAATCATTCCCTAAACCAGAACAACTACTGTACTTTTAAGCAGTGGAGACAACCGAGCCAACTAACACCGAATCAGTCAAGGTAAAACTTGCTCCATATGACCTGGACCTAAAAACTAAGCCCGCTGGGGGTTGGGCTGGCTGGCGTGGACCACTCGCAGCAACTGGGTTAGCTGCACTCTTAAGGCTGCCTTACCTCGGTCAACCCCACGCCATAATTTTTGACGAAACATATTACGTAAAAGATTCTTTGTCACTTTTGAGTTTCGGACATGAACGAAAAGCAATTGAAGGTGCTGACGCTACTTTGTTAGCTAGTGGCGGTGAAAACTTTCAAAGTATCTTCACAGATGCAGCTTCATACATAGTTCATCCCCCTGTTGGCAAGTGGGTGATTGCTAGTGGCGAAGCAATTTTTGGTGCAACACCATTTGGTTGGCGAATTGCTATCGCGATACTTGGAATTTTGAGCGTCCTGTTAACTGCACGAATTGCCCGCAGACTCACCAACTCGAACTTTATTGGTACGGTCGCAGGTCTATTACTTGCGCTAGATGGCTTACACATTGCAATGAGTCGAACTGCGCTGCTTGATACTTCCTTGTCTTTCTTTGTACTTTGCGCTTTTGGATCCTTAATCCTGGATCGAGACTCTTTGAATTCCGGTTCTTCCAAAAACTGGCGCTGGGCAATGGTTGTTGCTCTTGGTCTGGCTTGTGCAACTAAGTGGAGTGGCCTGTACTTCGCGGCCGCATTTGGAATACTGATGTTGGTTTGGGATTATGAGCGCCGCAGTAAGAGCCTAGAGGGCCTTAAGGTTTGGCTAGTTAAAGATTTCTTACCCGCACTCTTGATGCCACTTGCAATAATTGCAATCTATATCTCCAGTTGGGTTGGATGGTTTCGAAGCACTGGTGGTTGGAATCGGAACTGGGCCCAAGAAAATGATGTGATGTCTTGGATGCCAGATGCATTGGTTAGTCTGCTTCACTACCACAAGGAAATGTTGAGCTTTCATACGAATTTGGTCACGCCCCATAGCTATGCGTCAAATCCCTGGTCTTGGCCATTAATGATTAGGCCGACAAGTTTCTATTACGAAACTAATCCAACGTGTGGTGCGGATAGATGTTCGCAGGAAGTTATTCCATTAGGTAATCCCCTGATCTGGTGGGCTGGCATTATTGCGCTGCTAATCGTCGTCTACTTTGCTGTTGCCCGTCGCCACAGTGCCGCACTACCAATTGCTGTGGCATTTGCAGCGGGTTGGGTGCCTTGGTTGTTTTTTGCGGAGCGCACCACATTTAGTTTCTATTCTGTGGTGTTCATTCCTTACACCGTTATGGCGTTGTCCTTGGTGCTCTACTACGCAAATGAGAATGTGCAGAGTAATAAACCAATTGCCTGGCGTTGGCCAACTTTAAGTTTTGTAATAGTTGCTGCAGTATTGACGGCATTCTTTTATCCGATTCTTACCGGACAATCCATCAGTTATGAGATGTGGCAACTGCGAATGTGGCTGCCTTCCTGGATTTAGGAACCAATTGATTTAAAGGATCGAAGTCGCAAGCTATTGGTTACGACAAAAACACTGGAAAAGGCCATGGCTGCTGCTGCGATAACTGGACCAAGCAAGCCAAACATAGCCAGCGGAATCGCAGCCACGTTGTAGGCAAAGGCCCAGAACAAATTTACTTTTATCGTTCGCATAGTTGCTCGAGACAATTCGATCGCATCCACTGCAGCAGCCATCGTTGGTCGCAACAGCACAATGTCGGCTGCGCTTGCTGCTACGTCTGCGCCAGTGCCCATAGCCAAACTTAGGTGCGCCTTTGCTAAGGCTGCGGCGTCATTAATTCCATCGCCGATCATTGCCACAAAGTGACCGCTGTTTTGAGTTTCTGTTACTAATTCAAGTTTTGCTGCTGGCGAGCTATTTGCAAAGTATTCCGTAATTGAAAGTTGCTCGCTCACTTTTTCCACAGCCACTGCATTGTCACCAGAGGCCACGACTGGAGTTATCTTTAACTTCTTCAAATGTGCCAAGGCAGATGCGGCACTAGGGTCAAGTGCATCAGCCAACGCAACGACTGCAACGGTTAAGCCATCCTGGTGGACCACCATTACGCTATCTCCACGAGATTCAAATCGATCAACTGCTTGGCTAAACTCCCCAACTGGAACTTCAAGCCACTTGGGTGACCCTAAGGCGCAGGTTCGGCTTGCGACGATACCTTGCACTCCAGATCCACCAATAGTTTGCACAGAACTCGCAAGCACTTTAGTGAAGTCGAATTTGCGAGCGTGTGTCCGCAAACTGCTCGCAATGGGATGCGTTGAACTAACTTCAAGGGCATCAACAATCTGCCATAGTTCAATAGGATCAATTTTGGTACATACTTCGACGACACTCATTCGACCATCAGTGAGCGTTCCAGTTTTATCCATGATCATGACATCAATTTTTTGGCTCGATTCAATGGCGTGTGGAC
>CANKTT010000050.1 GCA_947486505.1 Actinomycetota bacterium
CTGCGCGGAAGTCACAACATCGTCTGCCGTAACCTGCAAACCCAGTTCATTCAGATGTTGCGCAACTCGTTGCGGTGAGCGCGAAGCGTTGTTAGTGACACAGGTAAGTGTCATGCCAAATTCATCATGGGCTTGCGTTAAGGCACCAATAACGCCCGGCACGGCATCTTCACCGATGTAAACAACTCCATCAAGATCTAGCAGCGCAGTGTCATAGGCCTTAGCCAGGATTGAGCTAGCAGATTTGAAACTCGACACCCCTAAAGAATGTCAGGTCACTTCGACCGGTTTAGCGCGAGCGTCCTAATTATTGTTTTACTGAATTAATCTTTGAGACTTCGACTTCCATGCGGGAAGCAACGCCAGCCCCGGTTTTCCAAAACCTGCGACGCAATTCGCCAGTGATTTCAACGATGTCACCGATTTCTAAAGTCGCAGATTTACGTTGAACCACTGGCTTAAATGCCACGCAATCAATAGTGTCAACTGTCGCTTTGGTCACTGGCTTGTGGCGCGGCACAACGACTCGAAACTTCATAAGTGTGTCACCGCTTGGTAACTCGAATTGTTCAGCTTCGGTTGTAACGCGCGCTACTAAAGTCACAGCGTTTTCCCAGTTTGCAAAATCTTGCGCTAATGCAGTCATCTATCCCCCAAATATTGTTTGTGGGATAGATGTTGCTTCGTGGACTTGCGAACAGCAATCAGGGAAGCATCGCTGTGCACAATGCTTTGCTGTGGATTATCTGACGGCTTCCAAGGACTGCTGGATTACCTTAACAATTTCGTCAATGTGACCTTGATTCATTGGCGTTGAAAGTGACATTAATGTCGTTGTTCCGGCGAGTACTCCACGAGAATACATTTCCCACCATAAGTTGTTCAGATCCACATCTTCGTACAGTCGCGCTAACGATCCAAAGCCCGAGACGTTAACTCCTGCTTCCGTTAACTGAGCGCGCAAGTTTTCACCGAGAGCATTCAGTCTTTCAACCTCATCTAGCCCAAAATTATCCATAGCTACTTTTCCTGCTCGCATGGTTACTGGATTGGCGCTGAAAGTTCCGCCTAGGGAAACAGTTCCAGATTTCATGGGATCGAAAACACTCATTATTTCCTGTGAGCCACCGACTCCACCGACTGGGAAACCACCACCCATAACCTTGCCTACCGAAACTAGGTCAGGTGTAATTCCATATTCCTTATGCATTCCGCCAACGCCGACTCGAAATGTAATCACTTCGTCTATTACGAGCATTGACCCAAACTTCAAGGTAACTTCGCGTAGGTGTTGCACAAAACCTTGGTCCGCAGGAACCAGTCCTGCCCGATTCGGCATCAAATCAAGTACCACGGCAGCAACTTTGCTTCCCATTTCCGCCATCACTCGATCAAACTCAGCTTTATCCCCTTGCGGTAACGCGACGACCACTTGAGAAGTTGCTTTTGGAATTCCTGCGGCTGCCGGGTCAACAAATACTTCGTGCGACCCGTGGTAACTGCCGGCAAACCTAATCACAATGTCGCGACCAGTAAATGCTCGAGCCCCACGAATGGCGGTCATTAGGGCTTCAGTGCCGGAGTTAGAGAACCGCCAAAATTGAATTCCGGTTCGGGCAGCCATGACTTCAGCAAGAGCAACATCTGATTCGGTGGGCAGACCGAAAGCTGTTCCCTTACTCAGTTGATCGACTACCACTTTGTTAATAGGTTCGTAGGAGTGGCCGTGAATCATCGCGGTGTAGTTATTGTTTAGATCTATTACTTGGTGATTCAAATTGTCAGTGACTATGCAGCCCGATCCCGATACGGCATACGGTGGAGCTGGCGGAATAAAGAGTGTAGATCTGGTATTTCCGCTGGTCATCACCTTTTTTGCGCGATCAGTTAGCGGATGTTCGCGATAAGGCTTCATGATGTCGTCGAGCATGACTAAATGCCTATAATCGTTCGACTCTGTTCCCGCATAAATCCAGGTAGGTACCAATTAGCTAAGCCACCTTTGCCCGATGAGCCGCTCATTTTCCAGCCACAGAATGATTGGACACCTGGCCAAGCGCCAGTTGTGGCACCTGCTGCCCGATTGGCATACAGCACGCCTGCTTCAATTTCATCTAAGAACTGATCGACCTCTTCTTGCTTGCCAGAAAATACCCCAGCCGACAATCCATACTTAACTGAATTAGCTTCTAGGATCGCTTCGTCAATTCCATTAACTTTTACCACGGTCAAGAATGGCGCAAACAATTCTTCACGAGTTAGCTCGTGACCTTTAGGTAAGTCAGAAATTAGTATCGGTGAAAAGAAGTTGCCTGGAATATTTAGTCGCTCTCCCGCAACAATGCGACCATCTTTTTTTGCTAAGGCAAGCGCAGTGTCAATTCGTTTTCCGATTTCGTCATCAATGACAGGGCCCAAATTCGATGTAACGTCTATCGGATCTCCAACGACCAATTTGGATATTTTTTCTGCTATTTTTGCAATTAACTCGTCGGCAACTGATGCATCGGCAATTACTCGACGGCAAGCGCTACATTTTTGTCCTGACAATCCATATGCAGATTTAACAATGCCAGTGGCTGCATCATCTAGATTCGCCGAAGCCAAAACGATTGCAGGGTTTTGGCCTCCCATTTCTGCTAGAACTGGACGTGGCAAACCGGTAGGAGAAGCAGTTTTCACCAATTCCCAACCAACTTTTGAAGACCCAGTGAATGCGATTCCGTCAACAGCGGTAGCTGCCAGTAATTTACCGACTTCTGCTCCACCGTGAAGTAAGTTAACGACTCCAGCAGGTAAATGGTCAGCGAAAAGTTTGACGAGCGCATGAGTTGATTGCGGTGTCTTATCTGAAGATTTAACAACAACAGTATTTCCAGTAACGAGCGCACCTAACATCATTCCGGCTGCAAGAGCTACTGGAAAGTTAAATGGAACAATGACAGCAAACGTGCCAAACGGAATAAGCAAGTCGCTGTTCGACTCGACTGCCGTTGATTTCAAAGGCGCGCCGTAACCTTTGTGAATTTCGATTTGCCCACAGTATTGCTCGATCATGTCTAAAACTTCTTGAGTTTCTCCGACAGCTTCGAGGCGAGTTTTACCAGTTTCGGCTGAGAGTATTCCAGAAATTTGCATCAGATTTTCCGAAATTGAATCCCCGACTTTTCGAATCATCACATTTCGATCTTGGTAACTGGTGTTACGCCAAGATTTACGCATTTCATGCGCCGCCGCTACAGCCTGGTCAACTTGCGGCGCCGTGGCAACGTATGCGGATGAAACTTTGAGGTCTAAGTGGCAAGGATCAAAGCGCTCGATTGTTTCGGAGCTCGTTAGTTCTTTTCCAGCAATAAGTAACGGCAGAGGTGCGTCAAGACCTTGTCGAGCTTGGTTTAGAGCTGCCTCGAAACTAGCCTCAAGAATTTCAGTGCCCAAAGAGGTTGAAGCATAATTAATGGAAACAGCCATTCGAACTCCTTGATAGGAACTTGGCACACTTAGTTAACAAAAGAGTGCTACTAATTTCAGCGTACATTGGCGAACTCACGTTCGCATGGAGAACAAGCAAAAGCTTTACGCCAGCAGTAACGTGCCCGCGTGGAATTAATTCATACCAATTCGGTCAAGTAGCTCGCCTTCGGAGATTCCAAAAACCTCTCGGACTTCAATTTTTCCTTCAGATATGTCAATAATTGCCATGTCTGAATAGATGCGATTGACGCAATCAACTGCAGTCAATGGCGCGGTGCATTCTTTTACTAATTTTGATTTCCCAGACTTATCAAAAAGCGTCATCATCACAAATGTTTCAGTGGCCCCTGATGCCAGATCCATAGCGCCCCCAACCGAAGGAATATCATTCGGGTCGCCGGCATGCCAATTTGCGAGATCTCCGGAAAAAGAAACCTGAAATGCGCCAAGCACACAGATATCAATGTGGCCACCACGAATCATTGCAAAGGAATCAGCATGATGAAAGTAGGACGCACCCGGCAACTCGGTTACTGGAATTTTACCTGCATTGATTAGCTCTAAATCAATGTCGTTAGCAATTGCTTCAGGACCCATTCCAAGCATGCCATTTTCAGTATGCAAAATAATGTCAGAGTCAGGTTCAATGAAATTTGAAACTAGTGTCGGCAGTCCGATGCCAAGATTTACATATGAACCTGACGGAATATCACTGGCTATACGTTTGGCTATTTCAGATTTTGTCAGCGGTTCAGTTTGCATGCTTCACCGCGTACTCAACAATGGCGTTAACAAAAATTGACGGAGTAACTATGTTCTCTGGATCCAGTTCACCAATGGGAACGACGCGACTTACTTCAACGACTGAATATCGAGCCGCTGATGCCATGATTGGACCGAAATTTCGGGCAGTCTTTCGATAAATAACATTGCCTTGCTGATCTGCAATGTGTCCGTGAACTAATGCAACATCTATTTGGGTGGCAAATTCCAGTACCTGATCCACACCATTTATCGTGCGAACTTCTTTTCCAGTTGCTAGCTGGGTACCAACACCTGTGGGAGTGTAGAACGCGCCAATGCCAGCGCCTTGGGCACGAATCCGCTCTGCCAAAGTTCCTTGGGGTACGAGTTCAAGTTCAATTTTTCCAGAACGATAAAGTTCATCGAAAATTTGTGAATCTTGTTGGCGCGGAAATGAACAGAGAATTTTTGCAACTTGCTTATTGCCCAGCAGGCGCGCCAAACCAGTTTCGCCATTACCAGCGTTGTTCGCAATGATCGTTAAATTGCTGGCCCCACTATCGCAAAGTGCATCAATTAAATGAAGGGGTTGACCGGCAAGACCAAAACCACTTAAGGCGACTGTGCTGCCATCGGTTACATGACTTACCGCTTCAGCGGCTGAGATAAACGATGCAGACATGCCTAGTTTCCTTCAGATGACTGGGTGTTCTCGATTACGAGCGCGATTGCTTGACCCACGCCGATACATAAAGTTGCCACTCCCCAACGTCCGCCACTAAGTCGCAGGCGTTCGACTAAAGTTCCCAATAATCTAATTCCCGAAGCACCTAGTGGATGCCCGATGGAAATGGCTCCGCCCTTAGCATTAACAATTTCTGGATCAATATCCCAAGCCTTAATGCATGCCAGGGATTGCGCAGCGAATGCTTCATTAAGTTCAACCGCGCAAACTTGGTTCCAAGAAATGCCAGCTCGAAGCAAGGCACGATTTGCAGCTTCAATGGGAGCAATTCCAAATAGTTGTGGTTTGTTCGCAACTGCCATACGACTAGCAATTCGAAAAACTGCATCGATCTCAAGATTCTTTGCAGCGGTTATTGATCCGATTAACGCAGTGCCAGCGCCATCAGAAAGTGGCGAGGCATTACCTGCGGTTATCGTGCCGTCATTTCGAAACACTGGCTTCAGTTTTGCCAATTCAGCAAGAGAACTTTCGCTTCGAATGTTTTCATCACGTATTAAATCTGAACCTGGAACTTGGGAGGTAATCGAATCATAGAATCCACTCTCCCAAGCATCATTTGCCTTAACGTGCGATGAAAGCGCAAAAATATCCTGAGCTTCACGTTTAATTCCATATTGGTCCGCAATGATTTCATTTGCTTCACCTAATGAAACTGTCCAAGAGCTCTTCATCCTTGGGTTGATTAAGCGCCACCCCAGTGTGGTTGAGACTGGTTCCGCATTCTGATTAGCAATGCCCTGTTCTGGCTTAAATATTACCCACGGAGCCCTGGTCATTGATTCCACACCACCAGCAATTACTAAGTGAGAGTCGCCAGTTTCAATTTCGCGCGCAGCGTTGATTGTGGCATCTAGGCCCGAACCACATAAGCGATTGACAGTACTACCTGGAATTGTTACCGGAAGTCCGGCAAGCAAAGTTGCCATCCGCGCAACATTTCGATTTTCTTCACCAGCGCCGTTCGCATTTCCAAAAATGGCACTATCAATCAGACCGGTATCTGAAACAAATTTATTAACAAGTGCAGAAATTGAGGCTGCAGCGAGATCGTCGGGACGAATTTTTGCCAAGCCTTTTCCATACCTGCCAAATGGGGTTCTGGTTACGCCCAAGACGTATGCAGATTCAAGCATCGAAAAGTCCTTAAGAGCTTGCTAGTCGAGAAGCGGCCCACGGATTATCCACCGGCAAACTACTAACCGAGCCGGTCACAATTTCTTCGGCAACTGCGCGACCTATTGCAGGTGAGAGCTGGATTCCATTTCCACCTGCGCCCAAGGCGCAGATCACACCGCTATTGGCAGGATGCGCACCGACAATTGGTGAGCGGTCCTCGGTTAGTGGGTAAATACCTGACCAAGCTCGTGAGATACCGCCATCTGGTAATCCTGGAAGCCGCTGACTAATTAGTTCGGCAAGCTCTTCTACAAATTCTGGAGTGCTGCTTTCCGAGTATGAATCAGGATCGGCTGCGCCATCTATTGCTTCTTCGATGTGTAACCCAGCAACCAATTGGTCTGGACGTTCATAGCGGAAGTAGAGACCCGGTTTTCCACTTCCCGGAACATAGTCCATAACCATCGGCACCATATTCTCAAGTGGTTTACTCATCTGAATCAAAGCGGCGGAATGGACTTGTGGAATAAGTGGTACCGGAGCGCCAAGTAAATCACCAATTTTGCCGGCCCAACCGCCGGATGCGTTCACCACGACGTCTGCAATAAAGTCACCGCGGGAAGTTTTGATCAAACTGGAGCCATCTGCGCTATTTTCAATGCCCAAAAACTTAGTGTTTTGATTTACTCGGCCGCCATTACGTACTACTAGTTCCATAAGTAGCGAGCAGTAAAGATGGCCATCTAGGAATCCGTCACTTGGTCCGTATAGGCCACCCAATGTATTTTCCATAGATATTTGTGGGATTAATGCATCTACTTCGCTTGCATCTAGTACTCGCGCATCAAAAATTCCATTATCTTGTTGGCGCTTAATACTCAGTTCGTAATCTTTAAAGTCAGATTCTTTAGATGCCAAACGAACATAGCCAGTGCGTACAAAGCGCAGGCCTTCATTCTCCGATAATTCATCACAAAACTGTCGTCCGTAGGCGCGAACCGCAATGTCGAATTCGCCAACATATTGGGTTTCGACTACACCAACCGAACGACTAGATGATCCACTTCCAACATGATCTGCTTCAATAACTGTGACATCTAGTTGTGGGTCCAGTTTCGTTAAGTGAAGGGCTGTTGATAATCCAACTGCGCCACCACCAATAATGACAATACTTCGATCAGTCATGAGGGCTCCCAGTTTTAAGATGTCCATAAAGCGAACTAAGAAACATACTACGGACAGAGTAGCCCGTGGTTATTACGGCATCAAGCAACTCAAAAAGATGTCGCGTAGTGGACTTGCAAACAGCAATCAGAGAAGCCTTGCTGTGCACAAAACCAGGCTGTGATTATTCCTTTATGGCTTCGTCGTTATCGCCAGAATCTTCTTGATCGCCGAATTCATCCGAGTAATCAAAGTCCTCTAGGTCTTCGTAGCCATATTCATCGTCGTTATCTGAATCTGATGACTTACCTTCAAGTTTGCGAATGCGCTGATCAGAATCAGTAAGCATGTCAGCATCGACGGCAGCAGCTCGATGGAACCATTCCAGTGCTTCTTCAGGTCGATCCATCTGCTCTAAGACATCTGCGTAGGCGTAACGAATTCGCGCGGACCATGGTTCCACTGAAGTAACCGTTAAGTCTGGGCACTGCAGTGTTGCAAGCGCTGCATCAAGATTTCCCATATCCATACGCGCGCCAGCAGCAACAATTCGCATTTCAACTCGGGAAGCATGATCCAGGTTCTTAACTAATGGATCCCCTGCCATTTCGATTGCCTTCATTGGACGACCGCAAGCGCGCTCACAGTCAGCCATCAATGGCCAGTATTCCTTGATGCCACGCATACGACGAGCCGCGCGGAATTCAATCAAAGCTTCGGCGAAGTGACCAGCGTTGTAAGCAGCTTCAGCGGCAGCTTCACGAATGATGCCAACGCGAGATGCTTTGCTTAGTGCGGCCTTTGCGTGCTGCCAAGAAATTTCTGGATTCACAGTTGCTGCTTCAACGGATGCAGCTAAGTGGCGTGCAACGCGAAGCGCTAAGCCTTCAGGCAGCGTGCGAAGTTCGTTACGAACTGCGCGCGGTAATTCTTCACCAGTGATGTGATCAGGAATGATCGGGTCAAGAACGTTTACGCGCTTTTCGCCAACGCGACCGCGTGGACGCTCTTCGCGATCATCGGAAAAACGACCGCCGGCACGATCTGGACGTCCACCGCGCTCGCTGTAACGTGAAGAAGGACGGGAGTCGCGGTCATCACTAGCACGTGGACGATCGCCACCGTATGGATTTTCTCTTCGCGGACGATCTGAGCCTGGACGTGAACTTGGACGCGAGTCGCGATCTGAACTAGGGCGTGACGATGGGCGGGAATCTCTATCGCCGTATGAACGACCTGCTGGACGATCAGAAGATGGACGGGAACTTGGACGTGAGTCACGATCGCCGTATGAACGACCCACTGGACGATCGGAAGATGGACGTGAGTCGCGATCTCCGTATGAACGACCCGCTGGACGATCGCCACGATCTGAACTTGGGCGCGAAGATGGACGGGAATCTCTATCGCCGTACGAACGTCCCGCTGGACGATCGGAAGATGGACGTGAGTCACGATCTCCGTATGAACGACCGGCTGGGCGATCTGAACTTGGACGACGCTCGCCACGGTCTGAGGATGGGCGACGATCTGATGACGGACGTGAGTCACGATCTCCGTATGAACGTCCGGCTGGACGATCGGAACTTGGACGAGAGCTCGGACGTGAGTCACGATCTCCGTATGAACGACCGGCTGGACGATCAGAACTTGGACGGGAACTTGGACGTGAGTCACGATCACCGTATAAACGACCGGCTGGACGATCACTTGAAGGACGGGAAGAAGAGCCATCGCGTCGATCTGTCGATCGACCCTGAGTGCTACGTTCTGGTCGGTCGCCGTAACTACGCGCTGGACGATCTGACGATGGACGTGAACTTGGACGCGAGTCGCGGTCTCCGTATGAACGACCGGCTGGACGATCACCACGATCAGAACTTGGACGCGAGCTTGGTCGCGATGAATCTCCACGTGAAGTTGATGGACGCCCTGAGTACGAACTGCGATCGGATGAGTCACGACCGCTTGCAGTGCGGCCACCAGAAGATGCGCCGTCACGATAAGAACCTGAACTTGGTCGTGAAGAACCTGGACGTGAACCACCGGATGAAGGTCTGCCAGAAGACGGACGACCGGATGAAGAATTTGAAGGGCCACTGCGTCTATCTGATGACCTACCCGATGCACTTGCACCGCGAGATCCACCTGATGACGGTCTGCCTGAAGAAGGTCTAGGTGATGAGGAGCGCGAGCTACTACCGCCACGGCCACTTGGGCGTGAGTCTGAATAATTATCTGAGGACATATCTGTTCCTTGTTTCTTTAGTAGTAGCGCGCTATTTAGTTGTTTTTGCAACAAATTACTTGTTGCTTGTGTTACTTATGTGACTTCAGTATGACCTACCTGGCATGGATTAACCAAATTGATCAGAGAATCCGTTGCAGCACAAACAAAAAAGGGCCACCCGAAGGTGACCCTTTTTTGAATAATTGTCCGGCGACGTCCTACTCTCCCACACCTTCACAAGTGCAGTACCATCGGCGCTGAAGGGCTTAGCTTCCGGGTTCGGAATGGAGCCGGGCGTTTCCCCTTCGCCATGGTCGC
>CANKTT010000051.1 GCA_947486505.1 Actinomycetota bacterium
CGAACTCAGTGGGCTAGAAATTTCCGCTGACATCATCGCCGCAGTGAACTTTTCAACGAATTCGTCATAAAGGCCGTCAACAACAACCATGCGCTTTGCAGCATTACATGCCTGTCCGGTGTTATCGATGCGAGCGAATACTGCAGATTCGACAACTGCATCCATGTCCTTGGTGCTCAAAAGAATGAAAGCATCAGAGCCGCCAAGTTCCAAGACACACTTCTTTAAGTGACGTCCTGCAATTTCGGCAACAGCTGCGCCAGCGCGTTCTGAGCCAGTTAGCGATACGCCACGAATTGCTGGATGTGGAATCATGTCTGCAATTTGCTCATTGGATGCAAAGAGATTTACATAAACGCCTTCTGGCACCCCAGCATCAGTGAAAATCTTTGCAATTGCTAGCGCGGACTCTGGGCACTGTGGAGCGTGCTTCAAAATAACGGTGTTTCCTGCCACAAGGTTTGGTCCGGCAAATCGAGCAACTTGATAAGCCGGGAAGTTCCACGGCATGATTCCTAGAATTGCGCCGACTGAAGACTTGCGCATAACGGCAGAACCGCCACCATCTGACAACTCGATTGGCATGTCAGCAAGTAATGTTTCTGCATTGTCGGCGTAATACTGGTAAATAAAACCAGAAAATTCAACTTCGCCTGCAGCGTCAGCGACTGGCTTTCCCATTTCGCGGTTGATGATCGCAGCAAGTTCATCTTGGCGATCGATATGCAGCTGGCCGATGCGATGAACAATGGCAGCACGATCTGCGATTGAAACTTTGCTCCAAGCCTTATGAGCGTTGTCTGCAGAAGTAATTGCTTCGTTGCACTGGGCATCGGTTGCAGTTGCGAATTCTTGTTCAACTACTCCGGTTGCTGGATTAAGAACTTGATAGTGACTCATGGGATCTTCCTTTTTCAAGACAGTCAGTTTTAAAGCCCGTTGGGCCTGGATGATTTCTTAAACAATACCCAAGGAATATCTCTGTTGTCAGGGGTTTTTTGCGATTTCTAAAGTAAAAATAAGATTTAGGTACGAATATAGTGTGAATTTTGGGTAAAAACCACGAAATCGCTTGTATTTGATGCGAAAACCTATGAAACTAGAAGTATGTCTAAAGTTGCCGTGCTCGACGATGTCTCAAAAGCCATCATTGAGCAACTTCAGCAAGACGGTCGACGCCCTTACGCAACAATCGGTAAGGCCGTTGGGTTGTCGGAAGCTGCAGTTCGCCAACGAGTTAGCAAACTTCTGGAAACCGGAGTTATGCAAATCGTTGCTGTTACGGATCCACTTCAAGTTGGTTTTAATCGCGAAGCGATGATTGGCATTGAAGTAGATGGAGACATGGAAGCCGTCGCCGACGTGCTTTCACTTATGGATGAGATCAGCTACATCATCCTGACAGCAGGTAGCTTCGACATAATTCTCGAAGTTGTTTGTGAAGACGATGAAGCACTTCTAGAAGTAATTAATCGTAAGATCCGTGCGATTCCTGGGGTCCGCCGCACGGAAACATTCATGTATTTGAAACTGCGCAAGCAGAGCTATACCTGGGGAACCCGCTAACTAAAAACATTGGATACGTAATGACAGCACTAGAAGATAGAACAAAAAACTCCGCAACATCAGATATGGCGCGCGATCGGCTATGGATGCACTTCACTCGTCACTCCACATACGAAAATGGTGGCGAAGTTCCGATCATCAGTCGTGGTGAAGGTGCATACATCTATGACGAACAAGGTCGTAAGTACCTTGATGGTCTAGCCGGTTTGTTCACAGTTCAGATTGGCCATGGCCGTCGCGAACTTGCCGAAGCTGCAGCCAAGCAAATGCAGGAACTATCCTTCTTCCCACTTTGGTCCTATGCCCATCCAAAGGCAGTTGAACTTGCTGAGCGCCTAATCAGTTACGCGCCATCTTCGTTGAACCGCGTCTTTTTCACCACTGGTGGTGGCGAAGCCGTTGAGTCAGCTTGGAAAGCAGCCAAGATGTACTACAAGCTAACTGGTCGTCCGATGAAGCATAAGGTCATCAGTCGCGCAGTTGCCTATCACGGCACCCCACAGGGCGCTTTGGCAATCACTGGTATTCCAGATGCTAAGAAGTACTTTGAACCGTTAACCCCAGGTGGTTTCCGCGTTCCAAATACAAACTTCTACCGCGCTGAATATCACGCCGACGACATCAAGGCATTCGGTCGCTGGGCTGCAGATCGCATCGAAGAAGCAATTCTTTTCGAGGGTGCTGACACAGTTGCAGCAGTATTCCTTGAGCCAGTGCAAAACTCAGGCGGTTGCTTCCCACCACCACCGGGATACCTAGAGCGCGTGCGCGAAATTTGCGATCAGTACGACGTATTGATGGTTGCAGACGAAACTATCTGTGCTTTCGGTCGCATTGGTGACATGTTTGCCATGAAGCGCTTCGGTGTGGATCCTGACATCATCACAACTGCAAAAGGTATGACTTCGGGTTACTCCCCGATCGGCGCAATGCTAGTTGGCGACAAGGTGTTCGAACCATTCAAGAAGGGCAATACTTACTTCGCACATGGTTACACCTTTGGTGGTCACCCAGTTTCAGCTGCTGTTGCTTTGGCAAACCTGGACATTTTCGACAAAGAAGGCATCAACCAGCATGTCCGCGACAATGAAAACCAATTCCGTCGGACACTTGAGAAGTTAAACGATCTCGACATCGTTGGTGACGTTCGTGGCGAAGGCTTCTTCTATGGCATTGAACTTGTTAAGGACAAGGCCACCAAGGAATCCTTCAACGATGATGAGTGCGAGCGCTTACTTCGTGGCTACCTATCTAAGGCATTGTTCGAGAATGGCTTGTATTGCCGCGCCGACGATCGTGGCGACCCGGTAATCCAGTTGGCTCCGCCACTGATTTGTGGTCAAGAGCAGTTCGACGAGATGGAGCAAATCTTGCGTCACGTTCTCACTGAAGGACAAAAGATTCTCTAATGTTCGAGGTATTCGAAAATGAATAATCCAGTAGGAGCGACGGACCGAACCTCGGTCCGTCGCTTTCCTGAAAAAGCCGTTAAGGATATCGAAGCGGTAAATGCAATTCTTGACGCTGGTTTAGTCGCGCATGTTTCTTGTGTAGTTGATGGTCAACCATTTGTAATGCCTGTTGGGTATGCCCGAGACGGAGACCGCGTACTTTTTCACGGTTCAACTGCCTCTCGACTGTTCAAAAATTTGGCAGCAGGGCAACCTTGCTGCTTTACCGTGACTTTGCTCGATGGCATGGTTTTAGCCCGCAGTGCTTTTGAGTCCAGCATGAATTACCGCTGTGTTATCGCCCTTGGATCATGTGAAGTACTCGAAGGTGACGAAAAGGAAGCCGCATTAATCCGAATCACCGATCACTTGCTACCTGGTCGCACTGACGAAGCCCGAAAAGCTGCGCCAAAAGAATCCAAAGCAACTTTGATGCTTGCCATGAATCTCGATGAGGTTTCGTGCAAGGTAAGTGAAGGTGATCCAGATGATGTGCCGAGCGATCTGACAGATCCGATTTATTCAAACATTTGGGCTGGCTACGTTCCGATGAAAGAAGTCTTTGGCGAACCGGTATCTGACCCTATGACAACTGAAAAGAACATCCCAGTTCCGGACTACATAAAAAAGTGGAAGCGCTAACGAGAAAGATACAAAATGACTGACTACCGATCAAAGTCGTTATGGTGGGACACCTTGCCAGACGAGTTGGCAACTTCTTCGCGATACGCATTGCACTCTGACATTGATGTTGACGTAGCAATTGTTGGCGCAGGTTACACCGGACTTTGGACGGCTTACTACCTGCAACAGCGCGACCCAAACCTCAGCATCGCAGTTATCGATGCTGAGGTTGCCGGATATGGCGCATCCGGTCGTAACGGTGGCTGGTGTTCGGCATACTTCCCTACTGAGATCGACAAGCTAGGTCGAATTCATGGACGTGAGTCAGCTCGCGCTATGCAAGATGCCATGCATGACACAGTTACTGAGATTGAGAATGTAGTTAAGGCTGAAGGTCTTGAATGCGAATGGCAGCGCGGTGGCACTATTTCGTTTGCCCGCACTTCATTGCAGTGGCAACGCGCGCAGGAATACATTCATCATTGGGAAGAATGGGGCTACGGCGCAGAGCATTACGCATTGCTAAGCGCCGGCGAAGCAAAAGAACGAGCGCAAGCAACAAATCTTTATGGCGCGACTTACACACCTCACGTTGCCGCTATCAACCCAGCAAAGTTAGTGCGCAGACTGGCAAATTTAGTGGAAAAACGTGGCGCAACAATTTACGAACATACTGCTGCAACCAGGATTGAGCCAGGCAAAGTATCTACTACTGGTGGTGTCATTAGCGCTCGATACGTGGTTCGAGCAACTGAGGGATACACCAGAACATTAGAGGGCCAAAAGCGAAAGATCGTTCCGATCTATTCCTTGATGATGGCAACTGAACCATTAAGTGAGCAGGTTTGGGATCAGATTGGTTTAGCCCAACGCGAAACCTTTGGCGACTTCAGAAACCTAATCATCTACGGCCAACGCACTGCAGACAATCGCTTTGCCTTCGGCGGCCGTGGCGCTCCATATCACTTTGGTTCATCAATAAAAGATGAATATGACCAACACAGCAAAGTACATCCGTCGCTACTTGGCGTATTAGCTGAGCTGTTCCCAGTAGTAGCGGACGCCAAAGTAACTCACACTTGGGGTGGGCCACTTGGTGTAGCTCGCGACTGGATGGCATCTGCTGGTATTGATCGCAAAACTGGAATTGCGTGGGCTGGTGGCTATGTTGGCGACGGCGTTGGCACCACAAATCTTTCCGGTCGAACGCTTGCTGATTTGATTACCAATCAGGAAACGGGTTTGACCAAACTTCCTTGGGTTAATCACAAGTCACCTAACTGGGAAGTTGAACCGTTGCGCTGGATCGGCGCAAATGCTGGACTGCAGATCATGACTCGAGCCGACCACGCCGAAGACAAAACTGGTAAACCCTCAAAACTTGCGGGCGTAGTTTCAAAACTCTTAGGACAGTAGTTCATGACCGCAATCGTGTTGGCGCTGATGTGCGCAGTCAGTTACGGTGTTGCTGATTTCTGGGGTGGCCTTGCCACGCGCCGAGGTTCGATCTGGAAAGTTCTGCCCATAATTGTGGCTGCAGGCATTGTGACTTTAGGAATTGCGGTGCCATTTTTTGGCGCAACCTTTAGTCAGGGCGCGATTGTCGCCGGTGTTGCAGCTGGACTTTCTGGAACTATCGGTTACATCTTCATCATGTATGGGTTAGCGCTTGGTCCAATGAGTGTGGTTGCTCCAATCTCGGCAGTAATCGGCGCGATCATTCCATTCGCTGTTGGTTTTCTTCGTGGCGAGACACTTTCCACAGTCGGATTCATTGGCGCTGGATTAGCTTTTGTCTCGATCGTTTTAGTCAGTCGCTCGACCGCAGATGCCACCCACCCAGTAACTGCTAAGGCAGTGATTGTGGCAATCATTGCTGGGCTTGGTATCGCTGGTTACTTACTTGGCATCAGCGGTGGTCCTGACGACAGCGGTTTGGCTCCGGTAATGGTTGGCCGATTAGTAACTGGTGGCATCTTTATTGTGATTGCGATTGCGAAATGGAAAACCATTCGCGACGGTGCGATTGATTACAAGCTTGCCATTGCTTCTGGCTCCCTCGATGTTGTTGGTGGCGCTACTTTCATGATGGCTACCCGCGCCGGTGACTTAGTCCTGGTAGCAGTTGTCGCAGCCCTTTACCCAGCATTTACGGTGTTGCTAGCAAGGTTCGTTTTGCACGAACGTATGGAACGACATCAATTGATCGGATTGGTAAGCGCGGGCGCTGCGGTAGTCCTTCTGGCCACAAGCTAAGCCATAGACTCAAAGTCTTATGTCTGCCGTCCTGCTTGCCTTTGCTTGCGCCCTTTCATACGGATTCGGCGACTACTTTGGTGGACTTGCAACTAGAACCAGTCCACTATTCAAAGTTCTACCAATCACAGTTGGCACTGGTCTGGCTTCACTACTAATTGCCGCTCCGTTCCTCGGCGCAGACTTTAATCGCGAAGCAGTTACTGCAGGAATATTTGCCGGACTATTTGGAGTAGTCGGATACATCTTTGTCCTGAAATCTCTGGGACTTGGCCCAATGGGAGCAGTTGCCCCAATTACTGCACTAGTTGCAGTAATCATTCCGTTTAGCTTTGGCTTGTTTCGTGGCGAGCGCTTAACGGTGACTGGATCAATCGGAGCACTACTTGCTATGGCTTCGATTGTGATGGTGAGTCGATCAACAGTCGATGCCACTCACCCCCTCACTAAAGCCGCAGCCATCTATGCAGTCTTTGGCGGATTTGGTTTCGCTGGATTCTTATTAAGTGTTGGTAGCGCACCAATTGGATCTGGGCTTTCTCCAGTAATCACCGCGCGATCTTTAACTATGGTGATTTTTTGTATCACTGCTTTAGTGCTCTGGAAATCACTGGCCGGCAAGCCGGTTGATACCAAGCGAGCGATGGCGTCGGGTGCTTTGGATGTTTGGGGTGGCACAACTTTCATGTTGGCTTCTCAGCGCGGCCAGCTGGTAATCATCTCTGTTATCGCTGCTTTGTACCCTGCAATTACGGTATTGCTGGCCCGAATCTTCTTGAAGGAACGCCTGGAGCGTCACCAGGTAGTTGGCCTCTATGGGGCCGGCATAGCCGTAGTCTTACTGACGATTTCCTAGTAAATTAAGGACCAATCGCCCACTAAGGGTGATTGAAGATTGGATCCAATCTGTGATAAATTGGATCCAATTCCATAGATAGGAAACCCAATGGCTGCGCCACAACATCCGTTTGAGCTTTACGCAATCGACAGCTTGTTCAATGAAGAACAGCTTGCGATGCGTGATTCAGTTCGTAAATTCGTAGATGATCGAGTTAAGCCATACGTGGGCCAGTGGTTTGAAGATGGTGAATTCCCAGCTCGTGAATTGGCAAAAGAAATTGGCCAAATGGGTATGTTCGGCATGCACCTTGAAGGTTATGGCTGCGCGGGCACGGATGCTACTTCTTATGGTCTTGCTTGCCTTGAACTTGAAGCCGGTGACTCAGGTCTTCGCTCCTTCGTTTCGGTGCAGGGTTCCCTGGCAATGTTTGCAATTTGGAAGTTTGGTTCCGAAGAGCAGAAGCAAGAATGGTTGCCACGTATGGCAGCAGGCGAAGCACTTGGTTGCTTTGGCCTAACTGAAGCTGATGCTGGCTCTAACCCAAGTGAAATGCGCACCAATGCTAAGCGCGACGGTGATGACTGGATTCTTAATGGTTCAAAGATGTGGATCACAAACGGAAACATTGCAGATGTCGCCATCGTTTGGGCCCATACCGATAACGGCATCGAAGGTTTCGTAGTTCCAACTAACACGCCAGGCTTTAAGGCCAACTTGGTAAAGCACAAGATGTCTCTGCGGGCATCCATAACTAGCGAATTGGTATTCGAAAATGTCCGCCTTCCAGCCTCCGCAGTGTTGCCTGAAGTTCAGACTCTTCGTGGCCCACTTTCCTGCCTGTCAGAAGCCCGCTTTGGAATTTTGTTTGGAGTTGTTGGCGCAGCCCGCGATTGCCTAGAAACTGCTATCGATTACCAGATGAACCGTCATCAGTTCAATCGCCCGCTTGCAGCGTTCCAGTTATCTCAGCAAAAGCTTGCTGACATGGCAATTGCGACCGGTAATGGAATGTTGCTAGCTGCCCACCTTGGAAAGCAAAAGGATCAGCACCTACTTCGCCCAGAGCAGGTCAGCGTTGGCAAGAAGAACAACGTGCGCATGGCCCTGGAAGTTGCTCGCGAATCCCGCTCAATGCTTGGTGGATCGGGCATCACATTGGAATACCCAATCATTCGCCACATGAATAACTTGGAAAGCGTTTACACCTACGAAGGTACAAACGAAATCCACACCCTTGTTGTTGGTCAAGCACTTACCGGAATTGCTGCTTACGCCGACTACAAGGCTTAGTTAATCCAACAAAAAAGCCCCCGAGTAATCGGGGGCTTTTTTGTTTGCCCTTAGGCAGTTTTTGGTTTTCGAGTTAGAGCTTTATCGATGCCCCAGTAGATGCTCGCGACAACTATCGAAGCAAACAGAATTCCCATAACGAAGGTCAATACATAGGCATAGCCAAATGAAACAACGTCAAAGAAGTCATATGGGTACTTACCGATGATCGCACCGCGGAAGAGCGTGTAGAACACGTAAACGATTGGCAAAACCAAAGCGGCCGCAATGTTCTTAAGTGTGAACCAACCTCGTGGACCAGCAATAACAAAGACCAAAACTGTTATCAATGGAGTGATGGTGTGCTGAATTGGACTCGAGATTTGGTTAAGCCCCTGTGGTGGGTAATTCGGACCTAGTAGCAGGTTATAAACCACGCCAGTAACGGTGATCATCAAGATGCTGTCGATACGAAAAACCTTGAAAAGCTTTCCGTCGCGCCCTGGATTTAAGTAAAGCAGTGTCATTACAACGCCAACCACAATCTGGCTCCAAATTGTGAAGTAGCTAAACAAGTCAATTAGTCGCTCTGGAGCTCCAGCCAGACCTGATGCGTAATCGCCCTGGTGACCAAATTGCGAAGTCGGAGATGATTCCCCAGTGTATCTGGTTTCGACAAGCCCAAAAATCTCAATGAAGGTCGACATACCTAAACCGATCCAGGCACTAAGTGCGTTGATTCCGAATAAGGATTTACGGGTTGTAATAGAGAGAGCCATGGCTCAACCTTATGACTTGTTGCCTACCGATCAACGTTTATTTGCATTGATTTTTAGGATTCGGCTCTTAGTAGTGGTCGCAAAATCTCCAAGATAGATGCATCTTCGATTGTGCTTGGGATATCCACGTGTTTGCCATCAGCTATTCCCCGCATAGTTTTTCGTAGAACTTTGCCTGACCTAGTTTTTGGAAGACCTGGAACCATAACTACTTCATTAAGTGCTGCTACTGGTCCCACTTCTTTTCGAACTAACGCAACTATTTCTTTACGTAATTCTTCGGCATCGATTTGTGCACCTGATTTAAGAACTACGAACGCTTTTGGAATTTGGCCCTTGATCGCATCGGCAACACCAATGACTGCGCATTCGGCAACCAGACCATGAGTTGCCACAACAGCCTCTAGCGACCCTGTACTCAGGCGATGACCTGCAACGTTGATTACATCGTCAGTTCGACCCATTATGTAGACGTATCCGTCTTCATCAATGTATCCACCATCACCACTGGCATACATTCCGGGAAAGACCGTTAAGTAGGAATCGATGTAACGCTGGTCATCTCCCCATAGCGTTGGCAAAGTTCCTGGCGGCAGCGGCAATGTGATGGCGATATTTCCTTCGGTGCCAGGCGGCAACTCTTTTCCTGATTCATCTAGAACGCGAATGTCATACCCAGGAATTGCAACCGTTGGTGATCCGGGCTTGATGGGCATTTGCTCCAGTCCACGCAG
>CANKTT010000052.1 GCA_947486505.1 Actinomycetota bacterium
CCTCGTCCGAGAACAGCCCCAAACAGAATCGCTACAACAGGAATAATGTTCAAAGTCAATGCTGTCTGCTTTGTTGTTAACATTGGTGCCGCGTAGTTAAACAACAAGAATGGCAATGTTGTTCCAATGATTCCTGCTAGTACGGCCACATAGAAGTAGTTACCAACGGATTGTGGAGTGGCTATATCGGTCTGAGTTGCAATCAATACAACTATTGAAAAAAAGCTAGCTGAAGTCATTTGGCCAAGCGTCAAGGCTATTGTGTTGACTTCTGAGTTTAATCTGCGCATCAATAATCCGTAGATTGCTCCACATAAACCAACACCCAGGAATGCCAGCGCTCCGATTAACCCAGCCGAAATAGAAAGTCCAAAGACATTGACAAACTGCCCAGAGGTTTCTGGATTACTTGACTGTCCTGCAATACCGACGATTATCGCGCCGGATACGCCGACTAACAATGCGATGACAGACCAAAGCGATAATTTCTCGCGCAGGAATATAGCTCCACCTAGAGCTAGAAAAATCACTTCACTAGACATCAGGATTGCTCCTGTCGTGACCGTTCCGTATTGCCAGCCAATGTTGCCTAATAAATATGCCAAGCCAGGCTGGATCAGACCAAAGGGAAGAGCCAGCTTCCAAGGCACTTGTCGAATAGCACTGCGAAGTGACGGTATGGCTAGAGAGAATACGAAAAACAGAATTAAGCCACTCACGATTTCGATTACGAAAACCGAAACTGGATCAATGAATTCGACAGCGATATCACCGACTGGATTTCCTAGGCCCCACCCAACCATGGAAAGCATCATGGCAATTAGGTATTTATTGGCTCGCAACATGAATTAAGTATCTCGGAAAATCAAACAGTTTTGCGACTGGACTTAGTCAGCAAAAATTTGCTTTGCAATAACCATTCGCATGATGTCGTTTGTACCTTCGCCGATGCTCATTAATGGAGCATCGCGATACAAGCGTTCAATTTCATATTCTGTTGAATAGCCGTAGCCACCATGGACTTGCATTGCTCGCAAAGAATTTTGAATCGCAACTTCGGAGGCAAATACCTTGGCTTGAGCTGTTTGCAGATCAACGCGCTTGCCTTGATCAGCCTCAGATGCTGCCCAATAAGTAAGTAGGCGAGCGGCCTGCAAATCTGTTGCCATGTCAGCAATCTTTAATTGAATCGCTTGGAACTCGGAAATACTCTTACCGAATGCCATACGTGACTTTGCGTACTTAACTGCCTCTTCATAAGCACGAGCTGCAATGCCAACTGAGCGAGCGGCAATGTTTAAGCGGCCAGTCTCAAGCGCGGACAGCACTTGTTGCATACCGCGACCTTCAACACCACCTAGAAGCTGTTCAACAGGTACGCGGACTTCATCAAGAATTACTTCGCAAGACTCAGGACCTTTGTAACCCATTTTTGGAATGTCTTTACCAATTGTGAAACCAGGAGTTCCCGCATCAATAAGTAATACTGACATTCCCTTATGGCGAGGATCAGCCTTTGGGTCAGTCTTTACCAATATTGGGAGTGGATCTGCGTGCCGAGCATTTGTAATCCAGGTCTTGGATCCACGCACTATGTAGTGGTCACCATCGAGAGTCGCTGTGGTTGCAATTCCTTGCAGGTCGGTTCCAGCACCTGGTTCGGTTAGTCCTAACCCACTTCGGCGCGCGCCAGTTGCAAGGTCTGGCAAGTACTTTGCTTTTTGCTCAGCGGTTCCGTGCTGTGCGATTACAAAGCAAGCCATGGAGTGTGAACCTAAAATTCCAGCAACACCCATCCAGCCGCGTGAAAGTTCTTCGAAAACAATCGAGAACGTTGTCATGTCAACGCCCAGACCACCGAACTCTTCTGGAATTGTCATTCCAAAAAGTCCCATTTCTTTCATGTGCTCAACGATGGCTGTTGGGTATTCGCCCGAATGTTCCATGTCGCGCGCAACTGGAATGATTTCCTTGTCAACAAATGCGCGAATAGCTTCTTGATAATCCTTTTGGTCTTGCGTTAGTTGGATTGTCATTAATTAGCCTCAAGGAAATCTTTTAGAAGTTCATCAAAGCGAATTCGCTGCTCTTTGCCAGCAATCACGTGGGAAGCATCTGGCCATGTGATGCCGATGCAATTTGGAATCAAGTCTTCGATGACTTGGGTGTGACGCGCCGTGGTAATCGAATCCTGAAGCGCGTGCAAAACAAGAGACGGTGTCTTGATGTGTGGCAAACGTTCACGTGAATCGTGGTTATTGCAGGCATGGACGTAGCGTTCGTGTGCTGCAAGGTTTCCGTTTAAGTCCGCCCAAGTTCCATTGTCGCCAAGTAAGCGATCGCGGTTCTCGTTGTAGAAATCGCCAGGGAAAGAGAATGATGCAACGAATTTTTGGAAAGCATAGAAGCCAGACTCTTGGTGCATGGTTGTCATGCTGTCTAACTGATCAACCATGATTGGATCTGCGTAAGCCCAAGTGCCTGTCATTACTAATGAGCGAGCCAAGTCCGGACGAGCGTAAGCAAGTTCTTGACCGATGCAGGCACCCATGCCGACCATTCCAACGATGTGAACATTGGTCCAACCAAGATGATCAAGAAGCTGCGCTAAGTCATCAGCGAATAACTGCATAGTTGCTTCACGTGTGTAGTCGTCAGTGCTATCGCGCATGCCGCGGTAGTCAAAGGTCAGCACTTCGTACGTTTCAAATAAGTAACGCGGAGCATCTTTTTGTTTTCCGTGACAAAAAGTTCCCCAGCCGCCCATTACGACTGCCTTATCTGCTCCCGGAATACCGGAAACTTCGTAATACATTGAATGGCCATTTACATCTAACGTCGGCATGAAAGCTCCAGGATCGAGGGGTCAATTATTCCAAATGTATACAAAGTTGGGTTTTTTGGCTCAAAAACCCAATAACTGCGTTGCCAAATGTTCCTTTTGGACACAAAATGTACATTCTCTAGGACAAAGTCGGGTTTTCACACTAAGTTTCAGAGAAACGCTTTGTGTGGATTTGTGTCCGCTCAGTCTCTATTGCGATTTAAAACCGGAAGGAGTTCCCCTGTGGATCTCGGAGTATTTATTCCAATTGGCAACAATGGTTGGCTCATCTCAACTACGTCGCCGCAATACAAGCCGTCCTACGAGCTAAACCTTGAATGTGTTCAGCGCGCTGAAAAGTATGGCTTTGAGTTCGCACTTTCAATGATCAAGCTTCGCGGCTTTGGTGGCCAGAGCGAATTCTGGGATTACAACCTAGAGTCATTCACTTTGATGGCTGCACTTGCTGCAAAGACCGAAAAGATCAAACTTTTCGCTTCAACTGCAATCCTTACTTTGCCTCCAGCGATTGTTGCTCGCATGGCATCAACCATTGACTCAATCGCGCCAGGTCGATTTGGCGTAAACATCGTGTCCGGTTGGGCAAAGGGTGAATACGATCAAATGGGTCTGTGGCCAGGAGACGAATACTTCGGCTACCGCTACGAATACTCCGAAGAGTACGTACGCGTTATGCAAGAACTTTGGACCAAGGGCTCATCAGACTTCAAGGGTCAGTTCTTCAAGATGGATGACTGCGTAATGTTGCCAAAGCCTTCTTCGAAGATTCCATTAGTTTGTGCCGGTCAGTCAGAGCGCGGTATGCGTTTCTGTGCTGAGTATGGTGACTACCAGTTCATTCTGGGCACCGGTGTAAATACACCGACTGCGTTTAAGCCATCAGCCGACCAACTACTTCGTGCTGCCAAGGAAACTGGCCGTGACATCGGTGCATACGTGCTGTTCATGGTTATCGTTGACGAAACAGACGAAAAGGCCATGGCTAAGTGGAAGCATTACAACGCTGGTGCAGACGCTGGCGCATTGTCATGGATGGCTGGCCAAGCTGCTGCGGATACAACTAATGCAGATGGAACTAGTACCGCCGCGACAATCGCACTTCCAGAAGGTGCAATCAACTTCAACATGGGAACACTTGTTGGCTCATACGCCTCAGTGGCTCGCATGTTGGATGAAATTGACACCGTAAATGGAGTTAAGGGTGTCATGTTGACATTCGATGACTTCGTAACTGGCATGGACATCTTCGGTACAAAGGTTCAGCCTTTGATGAAGACTCGTGTAGGCAAGTAATACCTCCTATAACTAATGGGCGCCTGCTAATGCAGGCGCCCATTAGTTTTTTAATAATTTGATTACACGGGATCAGGTTGACCAAGAATTTCTTCTCGAGCAGCCAGAACATGCGCGCGCATCACACTTGAAGCCCAAACTTCATCTCCAGCTTTCATGGCATTAACAATCTCACGGTGATGATGCAAACTTCGCTGCAGAGCTTCAGGGGAGTAAACCTTGTAAGTCTGCATCACGATAGGCACGTGAATCAATGTTTCAATCAATAATCCAAGCCGCGTCGAATTAGACATCTCGATTATCTTGCCGTGGAAAATTCGGTTTCGGGCAGCTAGTGCTGGCAAGCGGGTTTCTGAAGAAAGCTCGGTCTCTGCTAACTCTTCCATTTCACTGCAAACGTTTTCAAGGAACTCAATTTCGGCAGCCGAAGCGCGAGGAGTAGCTAACTCACAAGCATGAGATTCCAGAATAGATCGCAGGTCGAAGATTTCTCGGAGATCGTGAACGTCCCATTCAGCAACCCGAGCGCCACGGTTTGGCGAAACATCAACCAAACCTTCAGCAGCTAGTCGACGTAGAGCTTCACGCACGGGCGTGCGAGAGATCCCCATGCTTACGGCAAGATCTTCTTCAACTAAGCGCTCAGAGTTAGATAACTCCCCAGTGAGAATCGCAGTTCGAATCTGTTCGTAAACGGTTGTTGCGATCTTTGCCATGAATACGCTCCCGAAAGCTATTGGCTATTTTTACGGGACCAAGTTGCAAATTGTTCAACCTGGCGTCCGACTGTTTCTAAAGTATTGCGCACACCTTCGTCATCAGTGGTGCCTTCTGAAGAAAACTTGGTGATCGAGGCATTAACTGTTGCACCTAGTGGAGTTGGCCAAGCGCGCAGTGCATGTGCAACGACTCGAATCTGCAACAAAGTAGTTGCAGTTGCTTGCCAGCCATATGCAACAGAGATGCAACCAACGGCCATGCCGTCTAAGTAAACACGAGGACCTTCGCGCAAGTCTTCGATGTAATCCAAAGCATTCTTGATCATGCCGGACATGCCACCGTGGTAACCAGGCGTACTAATGATCAGGCCATCTGCGGCAGCAACAGCTTCAAGAAACTTTTGTGCATTTTCGCTGCGATCTGGGGTTTCAGTGTCATATATCGGGAACATTAGATCGCGACCAGTTATGTACGTGACTTTTGCGCCAGCTCCTTCAGCTCCACGACCTGCAACGCGAAGCGCTTGCTCACTAGAAGAACCTGGGCGAGTGCTACCGCCAATTGCCAAAATGTTAATTGTCATTTTTAGTTTCCTGACTTTCCAGCTGCAATCCAGCCAGCAACCTGTGCTAACTGGCGGCCTTGCACGAAGCAAGCCTTTAGTGAATCTTCATCTGGGACAGAACCCTTACGGGAAACATGTGATGCACCGTATGGGTTACCGGAAACTTTGCTCACGTGCTCATCGCCATAACCAAGAGGCATTATCAAAGAACCCCAGTGGTAAAAGTGATTATTGATTGCAAGTGTTGTTGACTCTAGGCCGCCATGTGCGGTGGATGCAGTTGTGAAAGCGGTTCCTACGGTATTAACAAGAGCTCCCTTAAACCACAGGCCACCAGTTGTGTCCAAGAATGATTTCAACTGTGAAGCAGGTCCACCGAATCGGGTCGGGCTTCCAAGGGCGATGCCGTCCGCCCATTCCAAATCATCAAGTGTGGCAACTGGTTCGTTAACCATTGCATCAACGTGTGCTTGCCATTTTGGATTGCTCGCAATCGCTTCGGCTGGCGCAATTTCGGCTACTTGTCGAACTCGCACTTCGGCGCCAACACTTGCCGCACCTTCACCAATGGCGTTAGCCATAGCAGCGATGTTGCCTGTGGCTGAGTAGTAAACAACTGCGATATTTGTCATGCTTTTTCCTTAGCTGGGAATTGGCCAGCGCGGCCAAGTAATGCGGGTGCATCTTTTTCAAGTGCTTTAGACAACCATGATGCCGTACTTACTAAAGCTTCATGGTTCAGGCCAGTGGTAACACCGGATCGTTCAAGCATGTAGTTCAAATCTTCTGTTGCAATGTTGCCAGTTGCATTTGGCGCGAATGGGCAACCACCAAAGCCACCAACACTGCTATCGAAGCCAACTACACCTGTTTCTAGACCTGCAAGCGCGTTGGCATAACCGTTGTTACGTGTGTTGTGAAGATGTAAGCGCATTGGTTCAGACGCAAAACGTTCCCGTACCGCTGCCGCTAACGCACGAACTTGCCAAGGCACACCAACACCGATGGTGTCAGCTAATCCGATTTCGGCGAGGTGAAGTCCAACCATGCCATCAAGAACGCGCGCAACTTGGTCAGTTGGCACTTCGCCAGCGAATGGACACCCGAAAGCTACAGCAACTGTCATGCTTAGGGGAATATTCTCTTCTTTGCAGACATCTGAAACTTCTTTAGCCAAAACAAGCATTTCGGCTACTGTGACGTTCTGATTTGCCAAGCTCATTTCGTCCGTGCCCGGGATAACTAAGTGAACTTCATCGACTTTGCTATCTAATGCACGATCTAAACCTTTGCGATTCAGGATCAGACCTGAGTAGGAAACTCCGTTATCGCGTGGCAGTCCAGCCATAACTTCTTCGGCGTTTGCCATCTGGGGCACTCGAGTTGGGTGCACGAAGGCCACGGCTTCGATTCTCTTAGTTCCGGCGTTTCCCAGCTGGGTGATCAAGTCGATGCGCTGATCTACTGAAAGTGGGATTTTTTCATTTTGCAGGCCATCGCGCGGGGATACTTCGATGATGGAGATATCGCTGCGAGGGGTGGGTATTGTGGCTGTCATAGGGCTATTCTCGTACGAGATGGTATACAAGTCCACCTGTATCCGAATATGGAATCCCCAGATTTATCGGGTTTTTTAGAAATCTGGTCGCTAATAGGTTAAATTTTGTATACAAATAGAGCAGCCGATCGAAAAGGATAAACCGTGACTGGACCATTGAGTGACCTAAGACTTGTTGAGCTAGGTCAATTACTTGCCGGACCATACTGTGGCCAGCTTTTGGGTGACTACGGCGCGGAAGTTATCAAGATCGAAGACCCAAAGCGTGGCGACCCGCTTCGCGACTGGGGTCAGGAAAAGTCACACGGAAAGTCACTTTGGTGGCCGATTGCGGCTCGCAATAAGAAGTGTGTAACTGCAGATCTTCGCACCCCTGAGGGTCAACAGATCGTAAAAGAACTTGTTGAGCAATCAGACATGCTGCTTGAAAACTTCCGTCCCGGAACACTTGAGCGCTGGGGACTTGGTTACGACGTTTTGTCCAAAATCAATCCAGGACTGATTCTGATTCGCGTAAGTGGCTACGGACAAACCGGACCTTACGCGCCACGTCCAGGTTACGCATCAGTCGGTGAAGCTATGGGTGGCCTGCGTTATGTAATTGGTGAACCAGATCGCATGCCAGCGCGTGCGGGTATTTCACTTGGTGATTCTTTGGCTGCGACATTTGCAACACTTGGCGCATTAGCCGCACTGCACTCCAAAGAAAAGACCGGCAAGGGTCAAGTAATCGATGCCTCGATTTACGAATCAGTAATGGCTTACATGGAATCTTTGATTCCAGAATGGGCAATTGGCGGTTACCAACGTGAACGCACTGGATCAGTGCTTCCTAAAATCACACCTAGCAATGTCTACCCAACTAAGTCCGGCGAAATGCTTTTGATCGCAGCAAACATGGACACAGTATTTAAGCGCCTGGCCCATGCAATGGGTAAGCCAGAACTTGCGGATGATCCAAAGTACGCAACTCACATTGCGCGAGGCGACAACACCGCAGAACTAGATGCCATGATCGCGGACTGGAGCCGTACCTGGGAAATGAAAGATTTGATAAATCACTTGATCGAAGAAGAAGTTCCACATGGCTTGGTTTACACCGCAAAAGACATGATTGCTGATCCACACATTCAAGCGCGTGAGTCAATCATCAATGTGGATGTGCCTGGTGTTGGGGAATTCCCAATGCAGAACATCTTCCCGTTCTTCTCAGATACCAAGCCTTCAATTCGTTGGAGTGGACCTGGGCATGGCGAGCACACCGATGAAGTTTACGGAGACCTACTTGGTTATGACGCGGCGAAATTAGCTGACTTGCGTTCCCGAGGGATCATCAAGTAATTCACTGCACTTGGATTTACTTGTACATCCAAGAGTAAATTTCAGGGCGACGGTCGTTCCAAACTGGCCAGTCTTTGCGTGCCTTCGCGAGTAATGACATGTCTAGTTCGGCATGAATGATTTCTGGATAGTTATGTCCGCCCGCTTCAGCAAGCACTTCACCAGTAGGGGCAATCACACATGATCGTCCAAAGAAGTCGTGAGTTTTACCGCCGCAGGTTTCTTCGCCTGATCGATTTGAAGCGATAACAAAAACGCCCATTTCCATTGCGCGAAGTCGCAGGTCATCGATGAAGAGTGATTCGCGCCACCCAAGTGAAGAAACTGCGAGCAATACAACATCGGCACCAAGAGCGCGATTAGCCATCCATGGCTCCGAGAAAGCGCGGTCGTAACAAATCAATGCGCCAGTAGATACACCGTCAACATCGAAGTTCATTGGACCAGGTCCTGCCGTGCAGTATTCGTCCTCATGCACGTCGAGCGTCGGCATGTGAACTGATGGTGCAGTGAGCTTACGAAATGCTGGGTAAGTTTTGCCATCATGTGTCTTGCCGTGAACAACGTCACCGTTGCGATTTAGAATCACAAGCGAGTTGTAGCGTACATCGTTGTCATTTTCGTACATTCCAAAGCCAAGCGCGGTGTTGTGATCCTTCGCAAATTTTGCGAAAGCTGCAGTAGATGCCCCACCAATCACTGGCTCGGCCCAATCTCGGTATTTAGGACTCTTATCGCCAGCGGCAAAGTAAGGGGTGGTTGCA